>JALSSH010000138.1 GCA_026984385.1 Ardenticatenia bacterium
TGAGAAAATGGAAACTGTACGCGCTGAGCTTGGGGGTGTTGTTGAGTTTGCTGGTCGCGCCTTGGAGCGCGTTAGCTCAACCCACCGCCCCGATGAGCCGCGCAACGTGGCCCCAGCAAGGCGAGGCGATCGCCATCGCGGGGCTAGATGGGCCGGTCACCGTCGTTTACGACGAGTGGGGCGTGCCGAATATCTACGCGACCACCGCGCACGATCTGGTCATGGCGCAAGGCTATGTGCAGGCGGCCAACCGTTGGTGGCAAATGGAGTGGTTTCGGCATCAGGGCCTGGGGCGTCTGAGCGAGATCGGCGGCTCGGCGCTGGTGAAAACGGACGTTTTCTTGCGCACGTTGGGCTTGGCGCGCAACGCGCAAAACGATCTGGATAACATGGACGCCGAAACCCTGGCGCTGTTGCAAGCCTACGCGGACGGCGTCAACGCCTGGTTGGGCGACCGCGCGCCGGAAGATGTGGCGATGGAGTACGGCGTGCTCAATCAGCTACGCGGCGCGGCGGGTGTTGACCCGATCACCGAGATCGAACCCTGGCAGCCGCTCCATTCGGCGGTCTGGTTGCAGGTGATGGCTTTGGGGCTGAACGGCAACATGGAAGAAGAGCTGATCCGCATGAAGATCGCGGCGCAAGCAGGCCCCGAGGCGCTTCCGTTGCTCGTGCCGCCCTATGACTACGAGCATATGCCGCTGATCACCGAGCCGGGGCAAGCTGTGCCCGCTGCGGAAATGTCCGCCGCCCCCCAAGTGGACTTTTCGTTGGTGGCGCTGCCCGGGCTGGAAAACGTCGCCATGATGAAGGCGCAGGGCCTCGGCTCGAACAACTGGGTGGTCAGCGGGGCGCGTACAGAAAGCGGGATGCCGCTTTTGGCTAACGACCCCCATCTGGGGATACAAATGCCCTCGATCTGGTACGAGATGGGTTTGCACTGCGTCGAGATCACCGAAGAATGTCCCTACGACGAGAGCGGCTTTACCTTTGCCAGCACGCCTTTTGTGATCATCGGCCACAACGCCCATATCGCTTGGGGCTTGACCAACGTGGGCACGGACGTACAGGACTTGTACCTGTTGGAGGTCAATCCGGATAACCCGCTGCAATATCGCTATGAGGGCGAGTGGCGCGATATGGAGGTGGTCACCGAGACGATCACGCCCTGGGACGGCGAGCCGGTGGATGTGCCGGTGCGCTTGACGCACTTCGGGCCGGTGGTCAACGACCTTTTCGGCGTGGAACAGCCGATGGCGTTGCGTTGGGGAGCAGCCGAGCCAAACCGCAACTTCCTCACCTTTGCCCTTTTGGGGAGCGCGAGCAACTGGGACGAGTTCCAAGAGGCCGTTTCCTACTTTGACCTGGCGGCGCAAAACTTCGTCTACGCCGACCGCGACGGCAACATCGGCTACATCATGTCCGGTCGCGTGCCGATCCGCGCCGAAGGGCACGACGGCTCGATGCCGGTGGACGGCACGACCTCCAAATACGAGTGGCAGGGCTTTGTTGACCCGATGGAAAACCCGCGCCTTTTCAATCCGGACACCGACTACATTGTCACGGCCAACAACGCAGTAGTCAGCCCGGAAGCGTTCCCCTACACGGTGACGGTGGACTGGACTTTCGGCTATCGGGCGCGGCGTATCGAGGAGCTTTTGACGGCGAGCGAAACGCACTCGCTGGAAAGTTTCGCAGCGATCCAGTTTGACAACCTCAACCAGGCCGCGCAGCAAGCCGTGCCCTGGTTGCAATCGCTGGGCTTGGAAGATGCGCGCTTGGCCGAGGCGGTAGATTGGTTGGCGGGCTGGGACTTCCAAAACGACGCGGAAAGCCCCCAAGCGGCGCTCTTCAACGTCTTTTGGGATCGCTTCATCCCGCTGGTGTTTGACGAAGTGCCGATCTACGCTGAGAGCTTTAACTTGCACCGCTTGGAAAGTATGTGGGACAATCCGGAGCATCCGGTCTGGGCCAACGCGGAGCTGGGCATCAGCGACCCGGCAGAGCTGGCCGCTCGCGCGCTCGGCGAGGCGCTGGACTGGATGGAGGAAAACTACGGCACGGATCGGGAGACGTGGCAATGGGGCGAGCTGCACGTCGCGCGCTTCCAAGCCGCGCCGCTCGGCCAGTTGCCGGAGGGGTTAGACCCGCGCTTGGACGAGATGTTGCCGTTCCTCAACGCGATCTTCAACCGCGAGACGCCCGCTAGCGGCGGCGACGCGATTGTGAACGCCACGCGCTGGGGGATCGGCTCGGGCGATTTCACGGTGCGCAGTGTCCCGAGTATGCGCATGGTGTTGGACTTGAGCGATTGGGACAACTCGCTGATGATTCACACGACCGGCCAAAGCGGCGATCCGCAAAGCAAGCACTACGGCGATATGGTCAAGCTGTGGGCGGCGGGCGAATATCATCCGCACCGCTTCAGTGCGGACGCGGTGGAAGCGGCGGCGGTCGAAACGCTGACCTTGACGCCTGCGCCATAGCTTGCGTCAGTTCACGCAGCCGGTTTGGGGGGCGCCCGGTGCGCCCCCTTTGTGTGGGGGAGGGCGAAGGCAAGGGGTGTTGGCTCACAAAAGCGAGGAATGGTGATGCACAACGAGCGTTTGCGGCGAGCTTGGAGCTGGGCGATTTTGCCCGCGCTGGTGTATTTGGGCGTGGCGCTGGCGTTGACCTGGCCGCTGGCGCGCGGGTTGGGCACGACCGCGCCCGGGCTGGGGCACGCGGATACCTACGAGATGCTGCGCCAGGCCTGGGACGCCCACGAGCAGCTCGCCGCAGGCCAAAATCCGCTTGTGCAAACGCGCATTGCCTATCCCCAGCGCTATACCAGCTACCTAACCTGGGCGCGTCCGTTGCGCTGGTTGCCCGGGGCGCTGCTGATGTTCGTCATGCCGCCGATTGCTGCGCTTAACGTGTGGCTGCTGGCGACCTTGACGCTCAACGGGCTGACGGCGTATTGGCTCGGTCTGGCTTTGAGCGACGGGCGGCGTTGGGCGGCGTGGCTGGGCGGCTTGGTCTTTATGCTTTTCCCGCAGCAACAAGGGCAGCTCAGCGCGGTGCATTTGGACGTGTTGGCGATGTACGGTTTGCCGCTGTTGGCGCTATGCTGGTGGCGCGTACTTTTTCGCGGCGGCGGCTGGCGCTCGGTGATCGCGGGTGGAGCGTGGCTGACGCTTGCCACGCTGGGCACGCCGACCGCGTTGGTCTATCACATCCTGCCCCTGATCGTGTTCCTCGGCGGCTACGCGCTGTGGAGCGAGCGGGGGCGACTTTTCCCGCGTGAGCGGCGCTGGCATCGCTGGCCCGCTGTGCGCGCCCTGGCGTTGCTGGGCTGGGGTGGGGCGCTGCTGCTGATCTTCTTCGCGCCGCTGCTGAGCGAGACCGGGCAGGCGGAGCTGGCGCAGTTGCGGGAAAGCGGGCGCGTGCGCTATAGCCTGGACGCGCTGAGTTTTGTCAGTCCCTCGCCGTTCGGGTTGCTGGCGCGGGCGGGACTTTCTCCGCGTTACGCGCGGGACGTGCTCGGCACGAACGCGGTGGAGGGCGCTGCCTATCTCGGCGTGGTGGCGAGCGCTTTGGCGCTGGTCGCGGTGTGGCGGCGACGTGATGCGCGGATGTGGCTGGTGCTGGCCGTCGGCGCGATGGTGCTGGGGCTGGGGCCGCTGCTCAAGTGGTGGGACGCGCCGCTGCGCGTCACGGTGGACGGCGCGCCAACTTATGTTACATTGCCTTACGCCGCGCTGGAAAATCTGCCCGTGCTGCGAGAAACCCGCACGCCCGGGCGCTTCGCCGGCGCGTTGG
>JALSSH010000139.1 GCA_026984385.1 Ardenticatenia bacterium
CAGTTTGACCGATTCCGGTGCTAGGTATTGCGGGATAGCGCGGGCGTCATCTTGGACGGCGATCTGTTGGGCGCGATTGAACAGGTTGTTGCTGCGCAACCGCTCTACGCACAAGCCCACATAGGCAGGCTGCAAATCAAAACCGATGGCGTTACGATTGAGTTCTTGGGCGGCAACCAGTGTTGTGCCACTGCCAACAAACGGATCGAGCACCAACTCGCCCTCGTGGGAAAAAAGCGTGATCACACGGCGCGCCAAAGCCAGCGGGAAAGTCGCCGGATGCAAGCTCTTGTCGCGCACGTCGCGTTTTTCATACGCAAAACGCCATACCCCCAATTGCGCCTTGATCCACTCTTTGGCGGTCAGGCAGTTGAGG
The DNA here is from genome assembly GCA_026984385.1 of Ardenticatenia bacterium. Lineage (GTDB taxonomy): Bacteria > Chloroflexota > Anaerolineae > Aggregatilineales > Aggregatilineaceae > JALSSH01. The sequence goes on from JALSSH010000139.1 coordinate 377, forward strand.
TGATTAGGCTTACAGGCGCACGTTTTTTCTCCGCTTAGCGGCAGGCGAACGCGAAAATACGGTTCACCCGGGCGGATGGCACGGGGAATTTCTACGCGCTTGGTGTCGGCTTGGCTCATCAATTCCTCTTTTGGCAGATGAGAACACATCACCGCAAGTGTACGTGAGTGCAAGCGATCTAGCAAGCGCAAACGGCGTGGGGGTGTGCTATACTTCAGGCAACATCCGCCTACCCTGCGCCGTACTCGTAAGGAGCGAGCGTCCATGCGTACCCGTGCAGTGATCCTGGCCGGCGGCGAAGGAAGTCGCCTGGGTATCTTGACCGCCAAACGCGCTAAACCCGCTGTACCCTTCGCGGGAAAATATCGCATTATCGACTTCGCGCTGAGCAATTGCGTGAACTCCGGCATCTTCGACGTGATCGTGCTGACCCAATATCGCCCCCACAGCCTCAACGAGCATATCGGGCTGGGCCGCCCCTGGGATCTCGACCGTAGCTTTACCGGTGGCGTGCGTCTGCTGCAACCCTTCCAGGGCCGCCAAGCCACCGACTGGTACGCGGGCACTGCCGACGCCGTCACGCAAAACCTCAACTTCATTCGCCGCAACCACCCGCGTAATGCGCTGATCCTTTCCGGCGACCACATCTACGAGATGGACTACGATATGCTGGTGGGGTATCACGAGGAACACGACGCGGACGCCACCGTCTGCGTGATCGAAGTGCCGATGAGCGAAGCCTCCCGCTACGGGATCATGGCGACGGACGAAAGCCGCCGCATCATTGACTTTGTCGAAAAGCCCCCCGACCCGCCCGGCAACCTCGCCAACATGGGCATTTACGTCTTCAAGCTGGAAGTGCTCGAAGAGCTGCTGCTCGAAGACGCCCAACGCCAGGACTCGCGTCACGACTTCGGCTACAACATCATTCCGCGCATGTTGGAGCTGGGGCTGAAGGTGATGGCTTACCCCTTCGATGGCTACTGGATTGACGTGGGCACAATTGACGCTTATTGGGCGGCCCACATGGACTTGCTCTGCAAACCGCCCTCGCTCGACCTCAACGACCGCTCTTGGATCATCCACACTCGCAGCGAGGAGCGCCCGCCCGTGCGCATTGAGGAAGGCGCGCACATTGTGGACAGCATGATCACGGACGGGGCGCATGTGGCCGCCAGCGCACGGGTGATCCGCAGCGTGCTTTCCCCGGGCGTTTACGTGGGGCCGGACGCGCTCGTTTATGAAAGCGTGATCCTGACCGACAGCTATATCGAGCGCGGGGCAGTGATCGAGCAAAGCATCGTGGACAAAGGCGTGATCGTGCAAGAAGGCGCGCACGTCGGGGAACGCAGCGAAACGTCCGACACCCGCGCCATCGTCACGGTCGGCAAAAATAGCACCATTCCCGCCAACTATCGGGTGGGCAAAGGCGCGGTGCTCAACGTGGACCTGGATATTACCGCTGTGCTGGAACAATTTCCCGACGGCGCGATCCCTCCGGGCACGCGCGTGGGGTATAAATAACGCGGTGGCTTCGCCCCCGCGCCCCCAGCAGGGGCGATCCGCCCCTGCACCCCGCCCAGTGGCGCGCGCAGCGCGCGCCACTGGGCAAGCTAAGTTTTTGCCGCGCTTTTTAGGAAAAAGCGCGCGGGGTGCGGGGCAGCGCCCCGAAAAGCCCCCGCATTACCTTCAGCGCAAAGTCAGCGCGCCCAGATACACGATGCCCGATTCCGACCAGCGGCGCTCGGTGCGCACAGGCAGCCGAGCGCCGCTTTGCGGATCGAACCACCCGACGTTGAGCGCGTACTCGCCCGCAGGCACGGCGGAAACGTCCAGCAGCACATCGGAAACCCAGCGCGTCCCCTTGTCCCAAGCCGAAGTCGGCCAGAGTGGGAAGCCGTCGAATTGCGCCAGCGGCGCGGCGGTTTCCGCGTCGGCCAGATGCACAAAAAGCGCGTAGTCGGCGGGTAGCGGCCCTTCCGCCTCCCAAAAGAGCCGCACATGCGCACGCCCCGCCGCCTCGTCCAGCTCCAACGTCCAGCCGCGCAACCACAGTCCTTCCGCCAAACGCACGTCCAGCGGCTGCGGTGAGGGAAGCGGTCGCCATTGCGGCGCGCCGAGCGCCACGCTCAGGCACAAGGGCGGCTCGGCGGGCGGGCACGCCCGTCCCACCAGCGGCTCGGCGAGGCAGTCCGCCGCGAAAGGATACGGCGCGCACCCGTCCAGCGCGCTAAAGCGCAGCGTGTGAAAGCCCGCCCCCGCCCAAAGCGGGATGCGCAACTCGCCCGCGTCCGCCCACCACGCCCCGAGCATGTGCCCGTCCACCGCCACGCCGACCCGTCCACCGCGCCCCGTCGGCGCAAGCGGAACGCGCAGCTCGGTAAACGGCTCGGGCGTGTAGATAAACCACTCGCCGGTCTCAGCGGTGAGCAAGGTCGCGCCATCCGGCAAACGCGCCCAATGTGCGTCGGTTATCGCCTGCGCGGACGGGAGCGGCGCTTCGGTGGGCACCACGTAGGCCGCGTGCCAAGCGTCCTCGAACTCCGGCGGGCCGAAAGCCGCCTCCAAACGCGCCAGCGCCTCGTCCACGTTCGGCACAAAGCGCTTGTGCAAAATCGCGCGATCCGCGCCCGCCAAGCGCACCAGCGGCGCGATCTGCTCCGGCGGCGGCGCGGTCAAAGCGCCCCCCTGCCCGGTCACCGCCGCGTCCAGCAGCGCGATTAGGGCCGGGTTTTGCGGCGTGCGACGGTAAAGCTGCCCGCCGATGATCGGCTTGCCGTGAACCACTTGCTGCGCCATCGCCTGCATCCGCGCAAGGAAATCTCCCGCCGGCGCGTTATACACCGCGCGCACATCGTCACGCGCGGCCAGCTCGTGGAAGTATGCGGGCTGTGTGGCAGGGCCGACGGGGAACGGAGCAAAAAGGCTATACTCGGCGAAAATCAACGCGCCGAGAAGCACGCCCGCCGTCGGCGCGCCGAGCGCCAGCCGTGCCAAAGGCACGGCTCGGGAGTGACGCTGCGCGTCACTCCTAGCGCGCTTACGCGCGCTGCGCTCGGCGCGCAAAGCGTCCCCCGCCGCACGCGCCCCCACGCTAACCAGCGCGCTCCACGCCAGGGCCAACGCGCCGGCGAAGCGCCCGGGCGTGCGGGTTTCTCGCAGCACGGGCAGATTTTCCAGCGCGGCGTAAGGCAATGTAACATAAGTTGGCGCGCCGTCCACCGTGACGCGCAGCGGCGCGTCCCGCCACTTGAGCAGCGGCCCCAGCCCCAGCACCATCGCGCCGACGGCCAGCACCAGCCACATCCGCGCATCACGTCGCCGCCACACCGCGACCAGCGCCAAAGCGCTCGCCACCACGCCGAGATAGGCCGCGCCCTCCACCGCGTTCGTGCCGAGCACGTCCCGCGCGTAAT
>JALSSH010000140.1 GCA_026984385.1 Ardenticatenia bacterium
GGTAGCGCGGATCATCAATTGGCCGGTTTGATTGCGGTCGTGATAGCTAAAGGAAAGGCGCTGGATTTTGGCGAAAAGGTCGTTGCGGAAGTCAAAGGCCACGTTTTGAGAGAGCTTTTCTGCCATGAAGCCTTGCACAAAGGCAAAAATACCCCGCGCAACGGCGAAGGCGATCACCGCCAGCCCCGCCGCGATGATCGCATGTTCTGCGCCGCTGGCGTCCAGCCGAAGCTGTTCCAGCGTCACGCCTTTATACGCGGCGGCGCGCTGTTGGATGGCGGGGGGTTGGGCCAAGATTTTGTTCGCCACAACGCCGTTGGTGATGCTGTCAATGATGTTGCGCACCAAGCGCGGCACCATCAGTTGCGCGCCGGTGGAAATGATCAGCGCGCCGTAAGCCACCAACGCGGTGCGCCGATAGTGCCGCAAATAGCGGAACGCGCGCGCCAATTGGCGCAGCCCTTCGCGGTCTATGCGCGGCTTGCGGCGATTTGTGTGTGTGGAGTTTTGCTTTTTCAAAAGTCCCACCTCGTCATTTATGCTTTTTCCTGTTTCGGGGACGCCGTCGGCTCGTGGATTTCCACCCCCATCGCTTCGGCTTGTTCCAGCAGCGTTTCTTGTAGCTTTTCCAACAGCCCGAGCAGTGTATCGCGCTCCTCGGGCGTCAGGCTCTTGAATATCCCGTCCAAAAAAGCGCCCATCGGCGGCGCGTACTCGCGCACTTGCTCGCGTCCCGCTTCGGTGATGTGAATCTCCACGCGGCGGCGGTCGGTGGGGTGGGGCTGACGGGTGATCAGGCCTTGTTCTTCCAACCCGTTGAGCAGTGCGCTAACCGTGTTGCGGCTGACTCCCAGCCAGCGGCTAAGTTCGCTGGGCAAGATGCCTTCGTCAACTTTCAGGCGGTCGTTGACTTCCAGCCGGATAAGCAGACGCATCCGCGCGTGGGAGAGCTTGTCTGCAGAGCGGAACTTGTCCACCAGATGACGCAGCAGGTGATTAACCCGTTGCAGCTTGCGGTAGAGGTAGAAGCTGCGCATATCTTGGAGGGCAAAAATATCTGCCAGTGCCTCGTCCACTTCCGGGGGGTGTTTGCAGTGCCGAGAAGGTGTCATCGAACGTCCCTTTTTGTATAGTTCTACGGCGAACTATACGACATGGAACTATTTTTGTCAAAAAAACGAGGGCGGGGTATGTGCCTCGCCCTGGTTGGGTAGGGTGCGGGGTGAGGGGAGCGTCATGGGGCAGGTTCGACCCAATACTCGCTTCCTGCGCCGTTAGCCGTCCAGCCGGTCACGCCCTCATAGTCCACTTGCCACCACAAATAGCCGTCCGCACACTGCGGACCGCCCACCACGTTAAAAACACCCTCGCCCGGGATGCTGCCGACTTGGGGTGCGCCGGTGCTGGGAGCGCTGCGCATTTTGTTCGGCAGCCCGGGGGTGACGCGCCCACGTCCGCCCACTGCAAGGCGCGGCGACGGGGCGCCCGCGCATCCGTCGGCGGGCACGTTCGGCTCGGCGGGCTGGGCGGGTGGCGCAGGCGGGGGATTGCTCGGCGTGAGGCTGTCCGCGTCGTAAAGCACCTGTTGCCAGAGCGTGTAGAGCATTTGCAGCGAAACGAAATTGCGCATCGGGTAGCCGTATTGCAGGTGTTGGGCGTCAAAGACCGCGTTTAGCCCATCGAAGGCGGGGGAGGGATGCACGCCGTCCGGCGAAAGCCCTTGGTTTGGCAGGCCGACCATCGCCTGATAGTAGTCGATCAGCGGAATATCATAGGCGCGGGCGGTGGCGACGATGATTTGGTTGAACTCAAAGACGCGCCCGTCTGTGGCGGGGTTGTAATGTTTGGGTGGGATGGTGCTCAGCACGGGGATCACGCCCATAGTGATCGAGGTCTGCACGATGGTTTGCAAGTTGGCTTGGAAGGTGGCCGAAGGCATCCCGCCGGAATCGTTCGTGCCAAACATGATCAGCGCCACAGACGGGCGCGTCAGCCGATATTCGCAGGCCAAAGGCGTTTCCCCTGCGCGGCAGATGTTGGGGTCGGCGTTGGCGGGGTTGAGCACGCTCTCGGTGCTCCAACCGTTGTGCGCGGCAAGAGACGATGCGGAGAACGGGTTAAAGCCGCGCCCGTTGGGGCCGGAAAAGAAGCCGATCGCCGAGCCGAGATACCCGTATTCGCCCAGGCTGTAGTTGCCCTGCCCGATGGGCACGAGGAAATGCGGCGCGGCGGTAATGCTATCCCCCACTTTGGTAAAGCTGTGCGGCAAATTGCCTTTAGCCAAGCCGTCCAGAAGAATTTGGCGCGCGTGGGACGACACGCCGGAGATAATCCCTCCGCTCACGAGTGCACCTCCTGGGGCGGGCGTGGCGTCTACGGCCTCGCCGGTCACGCTGACCACGCCCAAGTCAATATGCACGTCCAGATATTCGGTGGCGACCCAACCGTCTTGTCCCTCGCGTGTGACCACTTGGACCCAGGCGCTATTTGCTGTGCGCCCGATGATGGTGAGCGGTGTTCCGGCGGCCAGCTCGGTGATGATCTCGCCCATTGTGCCGGGCGTTTTGCGCAGCCGCAGCCCGTCGCACGTGGCGCAAACTTGGGCGCTTGGCGGCGCGGTGGGCGGTTGCACGGTCGGCGGGAGCGTTGGCGGCGGCGTGTTGGTCAAATAGACCACCGGCGTAAAGGTGGGCGGCTGAGAGTAGACGGGCGGCGGGCCGGTGCGGGTCGCGGTGGGCGAAGGCAGCGGCGGTGCGGCGGGTGTTTGGGTCCATGTGGCGGTGAAGAGGGCGAACGGCGTGCGGGTGGCAGTGGCGGCGGGCGTAATGGTCGGCGGCACGGTCGGCCAGGGCGTCAGCGTGGGGGCCAGCGTCAAGGTGGGCAGCGGGGTGATGGTCGGTGGCATGGTGGCGCTGGGCGAGGCGGTTGGTGTGGAGGTGGCGCTGGGGGGTGCGGTTGGGGTGGGTGTAGGCGAAAGTGTTGCCGTGACCCACGCGATCGGCGTGCCCAGAGTGGGGCGCGGTGGTTCTTTTTCCCCGCCGAAGTTACATGCGCTCAGCACACTTGCCATCACAACGCCCAAAATCAACGCTCGCCGTACCATGTAGCCGCTCCTTCTTAGCCGTCCGGTCAACCTGACCCGAGGCCTCAATCGCCGTCTAGGGCCGTCTGATGCTCATCATTGTAGCGTAGGTTGAGCGCCCGCACAGACTGGGGCGAATGGGGTATGCTTCGCTATGGCGCGCTCGGCGAACGCTTCGGCGGCTTTGACGCGCTTTTGGGGTCGGTATATAATCCCGCGCATCCGCACGCCCGCCGTGCTGCCTTCCCACCCAGGGAAAATCGGCGCGGGTCGGTCGCATGAACTTGGAGGTTTACGGTGGTGGTTTCTCAACGTCGCGCGCGGTTGTTCAAAAGCGCGCTGAGCATGGCATGGATCGGGGCTTTGGTGTTGTTGGCGCTGGGCGGCGCGTTGCAAGCGCACCGCGCCCAAGCACAAGGCCCGAATTTGTTGACCAACGGGAGCTTGGAGCGCCCGTATTACGGTCAAGGCGCGCCTACCCGCACCGTTCCGAACGGCTGGAATATCTGGGTTGGCGCGGGGGCGCCGGACGCTTTCCCGCACACGGACAAAGTGCAGGTGTTGGACGGCGAGGTTTCCTGGAACATCAAGCAGGGATACGTAGCTTTTACCGTCGCGGGGTATCAGCGCGTGGGTGGATTGACGGCTGGCGATGGGGTCAAGCTCACCGCCTACGGCTGGGTTTACACGTGCAACGACACGACGACCTC
>JALSSH010000141.1 GCA_026984385.1 Ardenticatenia bacterium
CCAGGGGGGCGGCGCGCGCGAGGTCGCCGCACCGCCGCAAGGTGGCGAGTGCGGCGGGCGACGTGCGCGCCGCCCAAGCGACGAGCAAACGTAGCTTTTCGCCGCTGCGGTTTTGCCCCGACTGTGCGATACTTGAAAAGCGAGCGTATTCGGCTTTGGTGGAAAAACGGGGGCGCGCCCCCACATTCGCCCGGCACGTGCGAACGCTGGCGTTTTGAGCGCGAATGCGCTATAGTGCGCACGCGGTCATCAACCTTGCGGCACGTCATCTTGCCGCCCTCGCTATCGCACGAAACACACACAAAGCTGCGCTCGAACAACGGTGTTGGAAGCGCTGGCCTACGCAGCGCCAGCACGCCTGCTTGCGCCTTGTGCTGGCGGGCAAGGAGCAATACGCATCATGGTTAACCGTCCTGGAAAAAACGATCCATCTTCGAATGTGCCCAACGACTACCACTACATCAGCCAGGTGGGTTCGTTGGATATGCCCTTGCGCAAACGCGGACGCCGTCGTCCGCAGGTGCGGCGGCGTGGCGGGATGCCCAATTGGCTCAAAGCGTTGTTGGCGCTCGGCGGCGCGCTTTTGGGGTTGGCGCTCGTGGGCGCGGTGGTCTTTGCCATCGCCTTCCCGCCCTTCTTCCGCAGCCTAGAGCCGCGCTATCAGCAGCGCCTAATTGATATGTTCCCGCCCTTTGAGGCATTGCGCCCCACCGTGCCCTTTGAGGTGCTGCCTACGCTGGGCGCAGATGGGGAGGACGCCGCCCATTTGCTCTTGACCCAGGAGGAGGTCACCGCAACCCCGACCGTTGCACTGACCGAGACCCTTTCAACGGAAAGCGTGCCCACGCCCACCGACGCGGGCGGTATCCCCGTCGGCATGGCCCCGACTGTGCCGCCTACTCCTCTCCCCACCTATGCGCCGCCTGCGCAGGCTCAGCCGCAACCCACTTGGACGCCGCTCGTTCAGCCCACCCAAGCGCCCTTGCCCAAAAGCTATAAGCTGGATGTAGACCGCATCCGCTACGAGTTGCAGGGTTGGAACAATTGCGGCCCGACCACGATCACGATGGCGCTGACCTATTTCGGCTGGGTCAAAGACCAATACTACGCCGCCCAGGCGCTCAAGCCCAACCCGGAAGACAAAAACGTCAGCCCCTGGCAGATTGTGCGCTTTGTCAACGACAACACGGCCCAAACCGGCATCAAAGCCCTCTATCGTATCGGCGGCACGCCCACCGTGCTCAAACGCCTGTTGGCCGCCGATTTTCCGGTGATGGTGGAAGAAAGCATCCAGCCGGAAGGCGAGGGCTGGATGGGGCACTATGTGCTGATGGTGGGCTATGACGACTACGAGCAACATTTCCTCACCTACGACAGCTATTTGGGCAGCAACGAGGGCAACGGTCGCCCCAGCCCGTACAGCATTTTTGACGAAAAATGGCGGCACTTTGATCGCATGTTCTTGGTGGTCTATCCCCAGGAACGTGAGATCGAGTTGCGCGAGGCGCTCGGTGACTACGTAGACCCAACCTACGGCTATCAAAAGGCACTGGAAATGGCGCGCGAAGAAGCCAGCCGCAACCGTGACGACAAATGGGCCTGGTTCAACATGGGCAGCGCGTATGTGGCGCTCGGCGAATATGACAACGCGGCCATCGCCTACAACCAGGCGCTCCAACTCGGCTTGCCCTTCCGCATGTTGTGGTATCAATTCGGCCCCTATGAGGCGTACTACCACATCGGCGACTACAACAACGTGCGCGCTCTGGCCCGCAGTGTGTTGGCAACCACGCCTTACGTCGAGGAAAGCTATTATTGGATCGGGATGGCCTATGCCGCCGAGGGCAACGCCTCCGCCGCGTTGGAACAGTTCAACTTGGCGCTGCGCTACAACCCAAATTTTGCCCCTGCCCGAGACGCCAAAGCCCAGGTTGAGGCCGGCACGTTCACCGTCGCCAGCGTGCACTAACCCAAGACGAAAGGCAGTCTATGAGCAAGCGCACCCCTTCCCAGGTCAGCAGCACGCACAAAATGGCGCGCAACACGCTGATCCTGATGATCGCTTTTGCGGTTTCCAAGCTGATCAGCCTGGCCCAAACCGTGATCATCGCAGACGTTTTCGGCGTGGGCGACGAATGGGACGCTTTCGTCACCGCCAACCGCATCCCCGAACAAATCGTGCTGCTGATCGGCGGTGGCGCGCTCAGCTATGCGTTTATCCCCGTCTTCAGCGGTTTGTTGGCGCGCGAGGACCGCGCGGGCGCTTGGAAGCTCGCCAGCGAGGTGCTGAACACGGTTTTCACCGTCACGCTGACCTTGAGCGTGGTCGGCTTTTTCTTCGCGCCCTGGCTGGTGGAGCATGTCGCCGCGCCAGGCTTTGACGCGCAAAAGGCCGCCCAAACCGCCAACTTGATGCGTATCCTGCTCCTCAGCACGATAATCTTTAGCATCAGCGGGCTTTTCCAGGGCATTTTGCACAGCCACAACCATTTTTTGCTGCCCGCTCTCGCCCCGATCATGTTCGACGTGGGGCTGCTTTTTGGCGTGGCCTTCCTGATCAAGCCGCTGGGCGTTTACGGCATTGCTTGGGGCGCGGTGCTCGGCGCGCTGATGCATTTGGGCGTGCAAGTGCCCGGTTTGGTGCACTACAAGATGCGCTGGCGTCCGATCCTGGGCTGGCGTGACCCCACCTTGCGCCGCGTGATCGTGTTGATGTTGCCACGTGTGGCCGGTTTGGGCGTGGTCGGCTTCAACGCGCTGGTGTTTAACAACGTCGCCTCGCGCATGGGCAGCGGGGCGGTCAGCGCTTTTGACTGGGGCTATCGGCTGATGAACATCCCCGAAACGCTGATCGGCTCGGCGATGGGCTTTGTCGTCTTCCCGACGCTGGCGGCCTTCAGCGAGTTGGGCGAGCTTTCTAGCAAACGCCGCGCGATGGTCGGCGCGCTGCGCTTTATCTTGATCGCCACCATTCCGGCGGCGGTGGGCTTGGTGTTGATCGGGCGCGCGCTGATCAGCTTGTTGGAGCGGGGTGCATTTGACGCCCAAGATAGCGTGTTGGTTTACGGCGCGTTGCAATTTTTCGCCTTCGGGCTGATCTTCCAAAGCCTGCACGAAGTGATCGCGCGCAGCTTTTACGCCGACAAAGACACCTTCACCCCGCTGTGGACGGCGCTCATCGCGGCGGCGGTCAACGTGCTGATCGTGGGGGGCGTGTATTTGGGCTGGCGCGCGCAGTACGGGGAAAGCGGCGAGGTGCGGGCCGGCGTGCTGGGCATCGGCGGGTTGGCGCTGGGCTATTCGGCCACCTTCTTTATCGAGCTGACGCTGCTTTTGGCGATCTTGCGCAAACGCTGGGGTGGCATCCACGAGCGGGAGCTTGCGCAAACGGCGCTGCGCACCCTCGGCGCTTCAGCGGTGATGGGCGCGGCGGTGTTGGCGATGGACTCGGCGCTGGGCGTGGCAGGCTTCCACAACGCGGGTGTGGCGCGAACGGTGTTGCGCGTGCTGGCGTTGACGGGCGTGGGCGGGCTGGCGTTTGCGGCGGCGGGGTTAGCGTTGGGGCTGCGCGAAATTCGCACGCTCCCCGCCTTGCTCTTGCGCCGCGAACGCGAAAGCCCCGCCCTGGCAGACTGAAAGGCGCTTTTTATGCGCACATGGCACTTGCAGCTCGGCGACCCCCTCGCGCCGATCATCGCGGCGGACGCGCGCGACGGCCACACCGATCCGCTCAACGACCAGGTGTGGCGCTTGCGGCTGGGCGAAGCCGACGAACCC
>JALSSH010000142.1 GCA_026984385.1 Ardenticatenia bacterium
GAGCGTTCGCCGCCAGTGAGCGTTTGCTGTCGGTGGCGCGTCGCCCGTGCGCCGTATGGCGCGATGACCGCAAACGCTCACTCAGACCGGCGGACGGTATGCTCCGCGAGCCGCGTGTTAGTTCGGCTCGCGGGGAGTGCAGGGGACGGCGTCCCCTGCTGGGGGCGCGGGGGCAAAGCTCCCGCCCGAACGCGCAATGTGCCACGCATACGCCGAAAGTAGCGCTCCCCACAGCGCCAAGCCCGCCGCTGCCAAGAAAACCGCTTGGACGCCGACCACAATGGCCCAAGCGGGCGCGTCGGTGGCGTTGCTGCTCAGATTGGCGACGGCGAACACGCGGCTGGCGAAGATCGCGCCCGCCAACGGAATGCCGACCACTTGCCCCAGCGTGCGCGTGAGCGCCAGCAACCCCGAGACCACGCCCAACCGATCCGGCGGCGCGTCTCCCATGATGGCGCTGTTGTTCGGCGACTGAAAAAGCCCCATCCCCACGCCGAGCGGAAAAAGCCGCACGATGTAGCCCCAAACGGTTGTTCCCTCATCCAGAGTCGCGACGGCCAAGCACGCGCCGCTCACCACGACCAGCCCCAAAAACGAGATGCCCCGCGAGCCGTAGCGGTCGGAAAGCGCGCCGGCAATCGGTGCGGTGATCCCCAGCGCCGCCGGAACAACGGTGAGGAACAAGCCGATCTCACGCGGATCGTAGCCCTTGACCAGGTCCAGATAGAAGGGCAGCACGAACATCGCGCCGATGATCACAAAAACCAGCCAGCCGTTGATCAAGCTGATATCAAAAGGCAAACGGCGAAAAAGCGAGGGTGCGAGCATCGGATGCGGATGGTGCAGCTCCACCCACACGAAAACCACCAATCCCACCGCCGCGCCACCGAGCAAGGCCAAGATCGCCGGGTGTACCCAGCCTTTGGTCGGCGCGAAGGTCAACCCCAGCGCCAACGCCAGCAACGTCAACAGCACGATCAGCGCGCCGGCCAGGTCAAAACGCTGCTTGCCTATCGGTGGACGGGCGGGCACATGCCGATGCACGATCAGCACGCCGAGCACCCCTACCGGCAGGTTGACCAGGAAGATTGCGCGCCAACCGACCGCGTCCAGCAGCACGCCGCCCAGGGTCGGGCCAACGCTGATGCCGATGGAAACGACTGTGCCGATGATACCGAGCGCGCGCCCGCGTTCGCTGGCGGGGAAGTTCTCCGTGATGATCGCGATCCCCAGCCCCTGGAGCATCACCGCGCCCGTGCCTTGCAACACGCGGAAGGCGATCAGAAAGCCAACCGAGGGCGCAAGGCCGCAGAGCAGCGACCCCAGCGTGAAGATGACCATGCCGATTTGGTAGATGCGCTTCTTGCCGATCATGTCGGCCAGGCGTGTGATGCCCAACACCAGCGAGGCCGAAACCAACAGATAGCTCACGGCGACCCATTGCACGGTGGCAAAGCTGGTGTGGAGCGCCTGTTGGAGCGTGGGCAGTGCGACGTTGACGATGCTTCCGTCTATCGTGGACATAAAAACGCCCATCGCCACGCCGAGCATAGCCCACCACTTGCGCGAGTAGTCGGGTGTGGGCGCGGCTTGTGGAGCGTGTGCGGTCATGGAGCGTCCCCTTTCGTGTGTGTGCGCGGCTCTTGAGCGCTTAGTATAGCGCGCGTGTGCGCAAAGAAGGCGGCGCGCACGTCGCCCGCCGACCTCGCCACGTTGCGGCGGGTCGGCGACCTCGCGCGCGCCGCCCCACAGGCGGAACGCTTGCCGGTTGGGGGTGCTAGTTCTCTTGCAGCACGTACAGCCCCCATTGCGCTTGGCTTTGCCCCGTGCCCTGCACGCCGAAGGCTTGCGCGTCCACGCAGAGCGCGCCGACGGCCATCGGGTTGGCGGTGGAACAAGCCGCGTTCGGATCGGCGGAAAGCGCGGCGATCTGGCTGGTGGAAATGACGCCGAAGTCGGTGGCGTTGTTGGGCTGGTAGGCGCTCAGCGTCATAAAAGCCAGCGCGCGCTTGTTGGCCGTGATGGTGGCCTGGTCAAATGCGGGAACGTTGCCGCCGCTCGTTTGGATCAGCGTGGCCGAGTACGAGCCGGTGCGCGGGCGGATGACGTAAAGCGCCACGTCTGCGACGCTGTTGGCGTTGCCGCCGCTGGCGGTGGCGATGTAGGTGTTGGCGCTGCTGGGCGTGATGCTAAGGCCGAAGTCGGTTGCGCCAGCGGGATCGAAACGCTCGACAGATTCCACAACGACCGTGCCCGCCGGTGCGTTGAGCGGGAAGGTGGCCGGTTGGTTCGGGTGCACGCTTAGCCCTATGGTGTCCACCAGTTCAAAGGCTTGGTTGCTGAGCACGATGGCGCGCCCCGCGACAATGCCGCTACCGGCTGCGGCGGTGGTGTTGGCCGTGACGGTGAAGCGCACTTGGTGGGCCGTGTCGTCCCAGCTCCAAGTGCAATCCCACGCCAAGCCGGAGCCAGCCCCGGGCAGGTAGTAGTCAATCGGGCAGAGGGCATAGAGGTTCGGGTTCAGCCCTACTGTGCCCGCCGTCGTCACGCCCGCCGGATAGGGCAGTGTGAAGCTGAGCGTTTGCCCCGCCCAGAGCATAAATGGACGGCTGATGAACGGACGCGCGCCCATCGAAACGTTGCCGCTCGGGAAAACGCCCGCGCCGTAAAGCGCCAAAAGTTGCTCGCGGTCGTCCGTGCCTAACTGTGGCGCTTGCCCGTGCCGATGGGGATACATCAACGCGGCGGGGTCGGCGCTGTGTTCCATGCCCAGCGCGTGCCCAAAGGCGTGCGTCATCGCGTAGAACGCCGCGTCCCGATCCGGCGCGCCGTTAACCGTCGGCGGCTGGTAGAGGTCAATGTACACTTGGGGCAATTGGCGGGTCGGCTGGTAGGTGACATAAGCGTTCGCCAGCTCGTTTGTGGCGCTGCCCTGCGCCCAATTGACCACGATGTCAGCTTGGGCGGGGTCGGTGACGGCGGTAAAGATGAAGGCCGTGCTCCCAGACCAAAACGTGATCGCGGAGTCGGTGGCCGCTTCCAGCAGATCGGCGCCGCCCCAAGAAGGCGTGTATACGTTGAGGTTGTACGTCGTCCAAAGCGGGATGCGGGCGTTCCAGCGGTCGAGCACCCAGCCGGAAGTGGTCGCAGAGGCTGCGGGCGCGCTTTGCCCACCGGATTGGTTTTGTTGCCCTGGCTGGCCTTGCTGCCCCTGTCCACTGGGGATTTGACCGCCGCCGCTGAGGCACGCCACGTCTAGCCGAAAGCTCCCCTCGCTTGTGCCGAACTGCGCGCCGGAACGCGAGGTTTGGATGGTGTAAGTGCCGCTTTGCGGCAAAGTGAGGTCAATTTGGGCGTCCAAACTGTTGAAATCGTCGTTATCCGTCCATGTTGTGCCGTCCGGATAGATCAGCACCAGGTACGGGTCCAGATTGCCGGATGTGGCGGTCATGCTGATACTGACTTGCTGGGTGGCGACGCCGTCGAATTGCCATTCCAGATACCAAGCATCGTTGCCGATACCGGCAAGCTGTGTCTCTTGGCAGAAGATTAACCCTTGCGCGACCACCCAATTGGGGAAACCCGGGCCGGGGTAGGTGATGGGGCCGGGTTGCCACCCTCCGGGGCCTGCGGGCGGTTGGCCGACGGCGGAGCAATCGCTGGTCATCGCGTACTCGCCGCTGGTCCCCCCCTTAGGGCCACCTACGCGCGTTGCTGTGACTGTGTACCAGCCGTCGGTAGGCGCGGTGTAAACCAGGTGGGCGGTCGTGCCGCCACCGCCGTTGTTGTCAACAGCCACCGAGTTTCCGTTGCCGTCGTACAGGGCGATGTACGGATCAAGGTTGCCGGACGTGGCGCGCATAGTCACGTCGAGCGTTTCGCCAGCTTGTAAGCTAAAGTACCATTCATCGTACCAAGTGGCGTCGTTGATCGTAGAACCGACCGAAGCGCCGCAAAGCAACGATTGCTGTTGCCCAACGCCGCCTTGCGCGGGCGGCGCGCTCGCCGCTACGCAATCTACCGTCAAGGTGTAGTCCCCCGCGCCAGAGCTGCGCGTAGCTGTGACCGTGTACGTTCCGGCGCTCGCCTGGGCAAAATTCACCTGGGCGTCCACCCCACCGGCGGCATCATCATCAAAATAGGGCGTGCCGTCCGGCGCGTACACGGTCAGATACGGATCGAGGTCGCCGCTTTGCTGGCGCATGGTGAAGGTGAGCGCCTCGCCACCTTGTGCCACAAAATACCACGTATCGTAAGTGGCGTTGTCGTCAATCGAGTTGGTGAGCGGGGTGTTGCAAGCGAGGTTGCCGCTGTCAATGGTCGCGGCGGGGAGGGCGGGGGGCGCAGAGGAAGCTGCACACGTCACCTGAAGCAGATATTCTCCCTGGCCGCTGATGCTGTTGGCCTCGATGGTGTACGTCCCCGCTACGGCGGAGGGGATGGAGACCAGAGCGTCGTAGCCCCCGCCACTGTCGTCGTCGGTGAACGATTGGCCGTTCGGGTCGGTTACGGCCAGATAAGGATCGAGATCGCCGCTGAGCACGCTCATCGTGATCGTGAGCGCCTCGCCGCCCTGAGCGGTGAAGCTCCACACGTCAAAAGAGGCGTTTGGGTCGGCGGAATTGGTGATCGGGGTGTTGCAGTACACCGGGCCACTGTCTACCGTCGCGCCGATGCCCTGTTGACCGCTCCCCGACTGGCTACCCCCGCTTTGCTGGCAGTCCACGCTCAATTGATAGCTGCCGAATGTTGTGCCGTCGGCGAAGCCCGCGCGCGTGGCGGTGATCGTGTAAGTGCCGTCAACGGGAGCAGTGACCGAAAGCCAGGCGTCGTAGTTCCCGCCGCTGTCGTCGTCTTCGCCCACCAGCGAGCCGTCCGGCGCGTGCAAAAGCAAATAGGCGTCCAGATCGTCAGAGGTGTGGTACATCGAAACGGTGATCGTGGTGTTGGCCGAAAGGTAAATATCCCACATTTCGGCGTAAAGCCCGTCGTTGATCGGGCCGCCGTAAAGGTTATCTCCGCAGGTGATAGCGCCGTTTTGCGCTGGGGGGGCGGCGTGGGCACGTGCGGGCACGAACACGGTTAGCCCCAGGACAACGATCAGGATGGCGTGAGCGCTCATCCCAAAGATGCGTTTGATGCTCATCGTTTATTTCCTCCTCGTTTTGGTCGGTGCACGATGCATGTATGTTATCGAGTATATGGCGCGGCGTGACCACAACGTGATTAGAAGAGGGCTTTTGCGGGTTCTTTATGGGTTTTATATACCGACCTTGCCGAATAGGTCGGCTTTCCGTAATATCTAGCCCAGAGAGCCGCCGCAACCGTGCGCCAGCCGTAGGGCGAACGTCACGCATGGTGAGGTAGGCGTCGTTAAAGTTGAGGTGTGTTCACCTTTTGCACGTATCACTTGAGAAATTGAGGGCTGTAGCGTTATGCTCGTCTTGTTTCGTACCGTATACCATCATCGCGTGTGGCGCGTTGTGGGTGTGGCCGTGCTGGGTGCGGCGTTGTTAGCCGCGCTAGGCCTGGTAGCCCAGGCCCGAGCCGCGCGCCCCGCTCCTGCTGTAACGGTGGCCGCGCCCTCGGCGTTGCAAAGCACGCCCACGCCACAATTCGGCCCGATTATCACGCTGCCGCCCGGGGTCACACCGCCCACCGTTGCGCCGCCTGCTCCCGCTACGCCCGTCCCGACGACGATCTCCGCCACCGTTGCCCCCGCTACGCCCGCTGCACCGGAAACACCGTTGCCGACGTTGCGCTCGGAACTGATGGGCGTGCAGATCAACCCGGACGTGAGCTTGGAGGATTACGATTTCATGCTCTGGCTGGCGGGGCGTTTGGGCGTCAAGTGGATCAAGCTGCAATTTGCCTGGGACATCCTAGAGCCACAACGCGGCGTTTTCAGCGACCGCATGTACGCCTATCGCATGTTTGTTCAGCGCGCCAACCAGCAGGGCTTCAAGGTGATGATCAGCGTTGTGAGCGCGCCGGACTGGGCGCGCGCCTCGCTGGAAGAAGAGGGGCCGCCACGTGACCCGAACGATCTGGCAAACTTCATCACGCGGCTGATGGCCGAAGTCCGCACCGACCTTTACGGCAACTCCTACTTCAACGCGATTGAGGTGTGGAACGAGCCGAACCTACGCCGTGAGTGGAACGGCGCGACGATCAGCGGCGCGGAGTATATGCGGCTCTTTGACGCAGCCTATCGCGCCATCCGCGCGGGCGAAGGCGGGCATAGCGTGGTGGTGGTCACGGCAGGGCTTGCGCCCACCGGCATCAACGACGGCGTGACGGCGGTAGACGACCGCGAGTTTTTGCGCCAGATGTACGCCGCAGGGCTGGCGAACCCCGCTTATGAGAACGTTGCTATCGGCATCCATCCCTACGGCGCGGCCAACCCGCCGGACGCGCGTTGGTGCGGCCAAGCGGACTGCGGCCCGCCCGGGTATAACAATCATCCGTCTTGGTTTTTTCTGGACACCATCGAAGACTATCACCAGATCATGCTGGAAAACGGCGACACGGGCCGCCAGCTTTGGGCGACCGAGTTCGGCTGGGGCACGTATGAGGGCTTCACGTTGGAGGACGGTCGCCCCGCTCCTCCGCCCACTGACCCGCCCTACCTGAGCTGGCTCGACCAGCAAACGCAGGCCAACTACATCCTGCGCGCCTTTGAGATCGCCCAGAGCTTGCCCTACATGGGGCCGATGATCCTTTGGAGCTTGAACTACTACAACCCGATCTTGGTCGAACAAGGCGATCCTCGACCGGCGTATTCGTTGTTACGCGGCGGAGAAGACCCCTTGCGGCCCGCGTTCAAGCTGTTAGAAGCTGCGCCGAAGCAGTAAGCGGAGGCACGCGATGAGCACATCGTCCAAACATACACACACCGACCCGCGCACGCTGGAGGCATGGCTGCGCGCGGAAGAACCCCCGCTCGCCGAAGAGGACACGCGCCCCTCGCTGATCTCGCGGCGGGCGTTGAGCGAAAGTTGGCCCCCACGCCCCGCCCGCAAGCGTTGGGTGCGCACGCTGGCGTTTTTGTTGCTGGCGAGCGCGGGGTTGCTGATGGCAGCAGCCGCCTATTTGTGGATGAACGCGGACACGCGCCGCGTCAGCGGCACGCCTGCCGAGGCCGCCGACCGCAACGTGCCGCCGCTAGGCGTCCCCGCGCAAGAGCAGCTCACCGCCACGCCGACCCCGCCGACGGTCGCTCAGGTTGCGCCGCAACAGCCCGCCTATCAGGGCATCAGCTACGCGCGCCCGACCGCCGCCGCCGACGAGATCGCCGCCGCGCTTTACGAGCCGCCCGCCCTAGAACCGGACGGGCGCGCCATCGTGCGTCAGAGCGCGCCTTTTACCACGCGCCGCAGCACCGCCCGCTCCCACGTGATCCAATACACCGTGCAAGAGGGCGACACGCTGCAAAGCATCGCGGAAAAGTTCGGCTTGCAGGACTTCTACACGCTGATTTGGTCTAACAAGAGCAGCAAGTACAACCCATTGCGCCCGGGCGTGCAGCTCAACATTTTGCCGGAAGACGGCGTTTACCACGAGGTCACCGAGCCGATCACCATCGGGGAGTTGGCCGAAAAATACGGCGTAGACCCCTACGCGATCATAGACGCGGAGTACAACGACCTTTTCGGCTCAACGCCGGACACTTTGCTGCCTGCGGGGATGTGGGTGGTTGTCCCTGGCGGTGAGGCCGAGCGCGAACTCTTCTTGCAGCGTCCCACTGGCGGCACAGGCAGCAGTGGCACGGCGGACTACGTCAGCGGCACGTACAACCTTTGGGGTTGCACGGCGAACGTGCAAGGCGGCACGCTGCCTTATGGGCGTCCACTGGCCCATTACACGTGGATACGGGGTTATGTGCCTGGAGGTCACACCGGCGTAGATTTGGCGGCGGATATCGGCGAACCGGTGCTTGCTGCTGGGGCCGGCACGGTCGTTTACGCGGGTTGGAACGACACCGGCTACGGTAACGTGGTGGTGATCGCACACGGGGCGGCTTTTACCCTCTACGGCCATATGAGTTCGATCAACGTGCGCTGCGGGCAACAAGTGAGCGCCGGTCAAGTGATCGGCGCGGTGGGCAACACCGGCAACAGCTCCGGCCCACATTTGCACTTTGAGGTCCGCGACGCCAACTTCAACGTGCTCAACCCGCAAAACTGGATCGGCTTTTAGGAGCGCGCATTGGAAACGGATTGGCCGGTTATCGGGCATGAGTGGGCAGTGGCGCACTTGGCGCGCGCGCTACGCAATGGGCGCGTGCGCCATGCCTATTTGCTCAGCGGGCCGCGTCAGGTGGGCAAAACCACGCTGGCGCGCGCTTTTGCCGCCGCGCTGAACTGCACCGACGCAGAGACGCGCCCTTGCGGGCAGTGCCGCGCCTGCACGCTCACGCTCAAGAGCGCGCACCCCGACCTGATGCTTGTGGCGCCGGAGCGTGAAGGCGGGGCGATCAAGATCGACCAAGTGCGCGCTTTGCAACAAACGCTTTCGTTGCGCCCGTATGAAGCGCGCTATCGCGTGGCGATCTTGCGCCGCTTTGACCAGGCGCGCCCTGTGGCGCAAGACGCGCTGCTCAAGACGTTGGAAGAACCCGCGCCCAACGCCGTGCTGATCCTGACCGCCGACGCGCCCGACCGCTTGCTGCCGACCATCCTTTCGCGCTGCCAAGTGTTAAACTTGCGCTTGTTGCCCCTCGCGCAGGTGCAACAGGCGCTCGAAGCGCGTTTCGGCGCGCCACCCGAACAAGCGCGACGGCTGGCGCACCTTTCCGGCGGGCGCATAGGCTGGGCGATCCGTGCGTTGGAAGACCCCGCCGTGTTGGAGCTGCGCGAAAGTGCGTTGGCGGCGCTGTTGGAAGCGCTCGGCGCGCCGTTGCGCGCGCGCTTCGCCTTGGCCGAGCAGCTCGCGCGAGAAAAAGGCGCGCTCGCCGACGTGTTGGATACCTGGCAGGGCTTTTGGCGCGATGTGCTGTTGGCGGCGGCGGAAAACCCCGCGCCGTTGAGCAACGTGGATTTGCAAGCGGACGTGAGCGCGCTGGCGCGGCGCGTTGGCGTGGTGGGCGCGGAAGCGGCTTTGCGCGCCACCCGCCGCACGCTGGACTATCTGGGGCGCAACGTCAACGCGCGTTTGGCGCTGGAAGTGTTGCTGCTGGACTATCCAACGCTTTAAGCGCGGGCGCGCGCTCAGCTCGGCAGGGGCAAGTTGATAATAAACGTGCTGCCCTGGCCCGGGCCAGGGCTTTCGGCCCAGATACGCCCCCCGTGTGCTTCCACCAGCGCTTTGGCAATTGCCAACCCCAAGCCCATGCCCCCGTGTCGGCGGGTCATGTGGTCTTCCACCTGGTGAAACTCCTCGAAGATGCGCGTAAGTTGGTCGGCGGGGATGCCGACGCCGTTGTCCTCCACCACAATCCACACGGCCCCGGGTTTGCGCCGATAGGTGAGGCGAATATGCCCGCCGCTGGGCGTGAATTTGATCGCGTTGTTGAGTAAGTTGGTGAGCGCCATAGCGAACTTGGTGCGGTCTACCCACACCACCAAGCTCATCTCCGGCCAGTCCACTTCCAGCGTGTGCCCTTTGGCTTGGGCCATGCTCTGCACGTCGGTTTGCGTTGCTTTGAAGAGCGCGGCCAGTGGGATATATTCGCGCACCAGTTCGGCTTGCCCCAGCTTCAGATAGCGTAAATTGGTCATATCCTCGATCAAGTTGCGCATCCGCAGCGCGCTGTTGAGCACTGCTCCGGCGTGGGCACTGGCTTCTCCTTGCGCTTCTTCCTTGAGGAAAGTGGCATAGCCGAGAATCACACTAAGGGGGGTGCGCAGCTCGTGCGACGCGATCGAGATGAAATCGTTCTTGAGCTTGTCGAGCTGGTCCAGCTCATCATAGGTGCGGCGCAATTGTTCCAACATCTGCGCATTTTTGATCGCGATAGCCGAAAGCGCCGCCAACACCAACATGTTGCGTCGGTCGTCCGCCGTCCACCCGCCTTTGCGTTTGTTGACCGCCTCCAAGACGCCGATCGGCTCGTCCTTATAGCGCATCGGCACGCCCAACAACGAGCGCGTCAAGAAGCCCGTTTGGGCGTCGGCGATGCGATACCAGCGTGGATCGCTGGAAACGTCGTCCAACACAATCGGGCGATTTTCTTGCAAAATCGCGCCCGCCAAACTGCCTTCCAACGGGACGGGGATATTGCGCAACTCGTTTTCGATCGGGCTGGCGCTGGTTGCCACAAAGCGTAGCTCGTTGGCGTTGCGGTCATAGAGCATAATCGAGGCGGATTCGGCTTCGGTGATCTCGGCGGCGTGTTGCATAATCAACGAAAGCAACGCGCGCACGTCCATCGTGGAGTTGATCGCCAGGCTGATCTCTACCAGCCGGTTGAGGCGGCGGATTTCCTGCTCGTATTCTTGCGGAGATTTGGTACGTTCGCTCATAGTGGTTGCCTATGTGGATGGTGGGCGGCCTGGGTACGCTGACGTTGATCCTATCACGAGACGGAGAGAAGGGACAATGAAAAGCGAGGAAATTTACGAATTTTTAGGGCTTGAGGGAGGCTGCGGGGAAACGCAGGCGCGGCGCGCGGCCCAGGTCGTAAATCACGGGCCGCGCGCCGCGCCGTCCGTGCGCGCGCTCAGACAAAGCGGTGAATGAGCGTATACAGCAGCGCGCCCAGCGTCCCCGCCGCCGGAATGGTCAATATCCACGAGATCACGATGTTGTTAAAAACGCCCCAGCGCACCTTCTGCAAACGCTCCGCACTGCCCGCGCCCACAATCGCCGAGCTGACCACGTGCGTCGTGCTCACCGGCCCGCCCAGCAACGCCGCGCCCAAAATTACCCCGCTGGAGGCCATTTGCACGCTGAAGCCGTGAATGGGCCGCACACGGTAGAATTTGGCCCCCAGCGTGCGGATCAAGCTCCAGCCGCCGAAAAACGTGCCCAGCCCCATCGCCAACGCGCTGGCCCCGATTACCCAGTCCGGAATGGAAAACGTCTTCAAGTCGCCCGTTGCCACCAACCCCAACGCGATGATGCCGATGGTCTTTTGCCCGTCGTTAGAGCCGTGCGAAAGCGCAAGCGTGGCCGCCGTCAGAATTTGCCCGCGCTTAAACCACACGTTGATATGCGGCGTGGCCGGACGCGCCAAAAAAAGCAGCACCTTGACAATCAGATAACCCGCCACCATGCCGATCAGCGGGGAAAAGAAAAGCGCCGCCAACACTTTTTCCAAGCCGGCCAGCTCCAGCGCGCCAAAGCCGTAAGCTGCCCAGACCGCGCCCATAATCCCGCCGATCAGCGCGTGCGAGGTGCTGGAAGGAATGCCGAAAAGCAGCGTAATCACGTTCCACCCGATGGCGGCCAACAGCGATGCATACACCACCGGCAAAGTGACCGCTTCCGCCGCCACCACCTCGTCGCCGATGGTGTGCGCCACCGCCACGCCGAAAACCAACGGCCCGATTCCGTTGGCGATGGCGGCCATCCACAACGCGCGACGCGGGCTGAGCGCACGGGTGGAGATCACGGTCGCCACCACGTTCGAAGAGTCGTGCAGCCCGTTAAAAAAGCCGAAAACCAGCGCAATCGAGACAAAAAGTAAGCCTTCAAGAGAAATGGGTAACATACGCGCCTATCCCTGCTGTGTTGGTGACTTGTCGTGCGGCGTTTTGCCTTTTGCGGCGCTTGCAAAAACCGCCGAAAAAACGGTCTTTCGCACACGCCGTTTAAGCATAGCACAAATGACGAAAAAACGTTAAAATCCCTTTACCTACATTAAGCGGACTTTCTTTTTTGCCATATATCAGGGACGAAAACATGGTAGACCGTATTCTGCACTTCTTCAAAGGCTCGATCCAGCGCATCCGCGAGCGTTTTACGCGCAAGCCGAACCGCTTCATCGAGTATCTGCGCCAACAATCAGAGCTGGGGATCGAGGCGACCTTGGCGCTCATTGACTATATGAGCAAGCCCAACAAGAAAAACGCGCGTCGAGTGCGCCAATTGGAAAAGGACGCCGACGAGGTGCGCCGCATCTTGATCGACGACCTGAACCGCACCTTTGTCACGCCGATTGACCGCGAGGATATTTACATCCTTTCCCGCGCCATTGACGATATCCTGGACGACACCTGGTTCACCATCAACGAGATGGATATTTTGGAGGTAGAGCCAAACCAGCATCTGCGCGAAATGGCAGCGCGGTTGAACGTGGGCGCCGAAGAGATCAAATTGGCGATTGACCGCCTGGAACGCAACCCGGGCGTTGCCAGCCAGCACGCGATCCGCGCGCGCGCGGTCAAAAATGACTTGGAAACGCTGTATGCCAAAGCGTTGGCCGATCTTTTCCGCAAGCCCAAAGACTTAGATAACGTGATCATGATGCTCAAGCTGCGCGAAATTTATCGCCACCTCTTCCACGCAGGCGGGCGTATCGGCGACGCGGCGGACACCATAGACGATATCGTGGTCAAGTTCTTCTAACACGCAAAACGCCTGCCCCCAACCCCGAGGGCAGGCGCTTTTTGTCGCTTCTTCTCGGCGTTCTAGCGCGCCTCCCCGTTCACCAACGCGATCAGTTGTTCCGGATAGTCGCTCGTGATGCCGTTGACCCCCGCCGCGATCAGCGCACGGGCGGCGTCCAAGTCGTCCACCACCCAAGCGGTCACCTGTTGGCCGCGCTCGTGAATATGCGCGATCTTCTCGGGCGTCAACAGCGGGTAGAAGGCGTTTACCGTCTTGAAGGTCACCTCGTCGTCTTCCGGCAAGCCATAGAGCCACAGGCCGGAAAGCGAAATTTCCGGCGCCAGATGGTAAACCTCGTAGAGCGAATCGTGGTAAAACGAGCGCACCTGCACGCGCGGCACAAGGTCATATTCGCGGATCAGGGCGACGAGCGCCTCTTCGATCCCCGGGTAGCGCCAGGGTTCTTTCAGCTCGATAAAGAGCAACAAATCCGTTTGGCGCAAATAGTCAAAGGCTTGGCGCAACGTCGGGATATGCTCGCCGCAAAACTCTTCCGAAAAGTCGCTCCCCACGTCCAAATCTTTGATCTCGTCCCAAGTCAAATCCTCGATCTGCCCTTTTTGGCCGGTCAGGCGCTCGACGTTTTCGTCGTGGTACACAATCAAGCAGCCGTCTTTGGTACGCTGCACGTCGAACTCCACGCCGTCTATGCCCGCTTGAGCGGCGGCGCGGAAGGCGGCCAACGTATTTTCCGGCGCGCTGCCTTTCATGCCGCGATGCCCCACCAAGATCGGGTGACGTTGGGAGATGCGCGAAGCGGGCATCGGGCGCAGCATTTCCCAGGGGGGGCGTTCTTCGGGCGGGTGTACGGGCGAGGTACGTACAATAGGCATCGCTTAGTCTGTCTCCTCTACGCTGACAATATGCACGGTGATCCCCATCTTTTCCAAACGCTGGCGGAACGCCGGGTCTAGCCTGTCGTCGGTGACGATCTCGTCCACTACCGAAAGCGGCGCCACGCTGGCAAACGTCTTCAGCCCAAATTTGCGGCTGTCGGTGAGCAAGATACAGCGCTGGCTGTTGTGGATCATGTGGCGTTTGACCTCGGCGTCCTCCAAGTTGTACTCGGTTAGGCCGGCTTCCACGTCCACACCGCCGATGCCGATAAAGGCGGTATCCACATAAAAGCGGCTGAACGTGTATTCGGCCACCGGCCCGATCATCGAGTGTTCGCCCGGGCGCACGATGCCTCCGCAAAGCATCAGACGGATGCCGGGCTGGTCGGTGAGGATGTTAGCAATGGGTAGGCTGTTGGTCAATACGGTGATGTCGCGCATTCGGGTGAGCTGGCGTGCCAACTCCAGCGTCGTTGTGCCGATATCCAGCGCGATGCTGTTGCCTTCGTGCACCAAACGCGCCGCAAAGCGCCCGATCGCTTGTTTGGCCGGGCGTGCTTCCTGGATGCGCGCGAGCACCGGCGGCTCGTAGCTGCGCCCGCGTGCGCTGACCGCCCCCCCATGAATGCGCCGCAGCAAGCTCGCCTTTTCCAACAGCGACAGATCGCGCCGAATGGTCATATCCGAGACGCCAAAGCGTTCGCAAAGTTCGGATACCGTCACCGAGCCTTTTTCTGCGATCAGTTGCAAAATAATTTTTTGGCGTTCGTGAGCATTCATCATCGCCGCACCGCTTTTCGTCCCTCAAATTAATGTTATAATACGCACACAATAACGCGCGTTCTGTGTTGAATTATGTTCAAATAAACATAATTGGCAAATTTTGTGACGTGCTGCGCAAGGGGAGACGGCGGCCAGCCGTGTTCGGGGGGCTGGCCGCCAACAAAAAGCAACACTAAGCGCGGCGCGAGGGGATAACCAGCTCGTCAATCCAGTTGCGCAGCTCGGCCTGGCGGATTTGCGGGTCGAGCAAGTCGTCGCCCACCTCAAAGCGGGCGCGCAGTTTGGGGTCGTCGGGGTTTTCGGCCAGCGCGAACATATCGCGCGCGTAAGCGAGCACGTCCTCTTCGCGCTCGAAAAAGCCTTCCTTTACCAGCGCGCCGGCGCGTGCATTGATCAGGCGCGCCATTTCGTAAAAAGTGTATTCCGGGTGATACTGCGTGGCCCAAAATGTGCCGTTTTTATACTTGACTTCGAGCGCCTGAACGGGCGTATGCTCGTTGGTCGCCAGCAAGGTTGCCCCGCTGGGCAGCGAGGTGATCTCGTCCAAATGCATGATGAAGCCGTTGTAAACATCCGGTTTGCCGCGCAACAGCGGATGGCGTTTGCCTGCCTCGGTGCGGCGGATGTTGCGCGCGATGCTCCACTCGCGTCCGCGCGGGTTCTTTTTCACTTCGCCGCCCGCCGCAACGGCGGCCATTTGGATACCCCAGCAACTGCCGTATTGCGGCACGCCCGCCTCGTAGATCGCGCGGGCCAGCTCGATCTGGCGCGTGACGCGCGGGTCGTCGGCGTGGTAGATCGTCAGGTCGGAGCCGGTCCAAATATAAGCGTCGTAGGAGCGCAAATTGGCCCCGCCGGGCAGCGCGTTGTCCGGGTCCGCAATGAAGAGAATATCCACGTGCGCGGCGGGAACGTAACTGCGCAAAAAGTCCAGGTACATATCGTGCGGATGCCCGACGTCCGCCTCGTCGAAGCGAGCGCGGCTTTCGCGGGGGTAGCCGTTGAGAATGGCGATTGAAAGTTGCAAATCTTTGTGCATGAGCGTTTTCATCCTTAAGCGATGGGAAGAACCGATGTTATGGCAACCCGCCCGCCGAACGTATATCACGTGACACTAGCCGAGGCGAGCGGATCGCCCTTATGCTAGATCGAACGTGCGGAAATTTCTAGCTTTCGTGACAAAACGCCGAACAAGCAGCATTTTTTGAGCATACCATAAGGAAGGTTAGACCATGCCCTACGGTTATCACGGCAAAATCCTACACGTGTACTTGACCAGCGGCGAGTTGAAAGTCGAAGAGCCGGACGAAATCTTCTACCGCACCTACTTCGGTGGGAGCGCAATGGGGCTGTACTATCTGCTGAAGCACACCCCGCGCGGCACAGACCCGCTCGCGCCGGAAAACACGCTCGCGTTGATGCTCAGCCCGCTGACCGGCACACCGATTGCCGGCCAGAGCCGCATTACGGCGGTGGCGCGCTCTCCGCTGACCGGCTTGGTGGGCGACTCACAAGCGGGCGGCTTTTTCCCTGCCGAGCTGAAGTTTGCGGGCTTTGACGGCATCGTGGTTCACGGGCGCGCGGAAAAACCCGTCTACCTGTGGATACACAACGGCGAGGCCGAGCTACGCGACGCAAGCCACCTTTGGGGGCGCGTGACGCACGAGGTGGAACAAACGCTTTGGGAAGAGGTGGGCGACAAACGCGCCCAGGTGCTCCAATGCGGCCCCGCCGGAGAAAAAGGCGTGCGCTTCGCCGCGTTGATCAATATGTCCAACCGCGCCAACGGGCGTACCGGCATGGGCGCGGTGATGGGCAGCAAAAACCTCAAGGCGATTGTGGTGCGCGGCAAGCAGCGCCCCGAGATCGCCGACCCAGAGGCCTTTAAGGCGCTGGCGAAGTGGGGCACTGAGCACACCAAAGAGCGCATGGAGGGCATGACGCTTTTCGGCACGTCCGGCATTGTCGGCTCGCAACAAAAACGCGGCGGACTGCCCACGCGCAACTATTCCAGCGGCGTTTTTGAAGGCTTCCAGGCGATCTCTGGCCCCACCATGCGCGAGACGATCCTCAAGAGCAACGATACCTGCTACGCTTGCTCGGTGCGCTGTAAGCGGGTGGTCGAGGTGGACGACCGCTATAAGGTGGACGAGGTCTACGGCGGGCCGGAGTACGAGACGGTGAGCACCTTCGGCTCGTATTGCGGCGTGGACGATTTGCAGGCGGTCGCTTACGCCAACCAAATTTGCAATATGTACGGCATGGACACGATCTCTTGCGGCGCGACCATTGCTTGGGCGATGGACTGCTACGAGCAGGGGATTATCACCCAAGAGGATACCGGCGGGATCGAGTTGCGCTTCGGCAACGCCGAGGCCATGACCCGCATGGTGGAGATGATCGCGCGGCGCGAGGGCTTCGGCGACGTGTTGGCGGAAGGTTCGGCGCGCGCGGCGGAGCGTTTCGGCCAAGCGGCGATGGATTTGGTCGTGGCGGTCAAGGGGCAAGAGCTGCCCGCGCATATGCCGCAGGTCAAGCGTAGCTTGGCGCTGATCTACGGCGTGAACCCCTTCGGCGCGGATCACGAGTCCAGCGAGCACGACGGAAGTTACGAAAAGTATAACGAGCGCGTGGCCGAGTTGGGGCTTTTCAACCCACAACCGCGCGAAGTGCTCAATGCGGAAAAGGTGCGTTTCGCTTTTTATACGGAATGCAGCTACAGCGCGATGGACACGCTCGATTTGTGCCAATTCGTCTTCGGGCCGGACTGGCAACTTTTCAGCTTGGAGCAGACCGCTCAAGTGGCGCGTGCGGTCACGGGGTGGCCGGTGACGCTCTTTGAGCTGCAGAAGTTGGGCGAACGGCGCTTGAACATGCTCCGCGCCTTCAACGCGCGCGAAGGCT
>JALSSH010000143.1 GCA_026984385.1 Ardenticatenia bacterium
GTAGCGCTCCAAAAGCGGCAGTGGTTGAGGATCGGAAGATTGATCAGGCGATGGCATAGTGGAACAAATCCCGTGTTCGTCTTCAAAATTGGCGAGCCGTTGTTATTCCTGCCAGCGCGGCAAAACAAAGCTGATGCGCATAGTGGCCGTCTCTGAACGCGCAGGCTCGGCCCACACCCGTCCGTGCACCGGCGCAACATGTGCGGCTGCTGTCGTGATGAGCTGCTGCAAATGGGGCATCGGCTGGAAACGCGCCGCCGCCTTCAGCGTTAACGGCTCAACGCGCGCATCGCTGAGCAAAGCGGGCGCTTGGGTGCGGTACAGAATATTTACTTGGGCGGTGGCGGGATCGTCGGTGGTGACGCTGGTAATGGTAATCCCACTTTGTGGCTCGATAATCGGCAACAGAGCGCTCAGAATATGTTGGACGGCTTCGCGCACGCTGGCGTGGCAATAGACGCGCTCTTCCGCTGAAAGCTCCGGCCAGATATAAAGTCGGTGCGTTTGGATGCGGCGCAGTGCGGGGAAGTCTCGCTCGGTGAAGGCGAAAAGGGTTGGGGTGGGGTAAGGCAATGGGGCAACGGTCGCGGGCGCAGTCATGGCGCGGTGCAAATCGTCCAACAGCCGCCCGAGCGCCTCCCCGATGCGCAATACCTCGCCCACCGCTTCGACCTGCTGGTCGGTGAGCGGGCCGTATACTCCGCGATACGTGTTTTGGCTGACCTCGACCAGTCGCTGCATCGCCTCCAACATATGCGAGCCGATCAGTGTTTCCAACTCGCAGTGCACGGTCGGGGAAAGATGCACCGCGTAGCGCACCGACGGGTCGCCGACCACTTCGCGCAGCCGCGCGATCACGCCCGGGCGGAACGGCACATATATCGGCCAATAGTGCGGCGCAACGCGACGCTCTGCTACTGCTCGCCACAAATGCAACAATCCCGAGCGCGCGTCGTCGTGCGCAAAGCGTGTGACTACGTCCGCCCACCGCAAACCGTCCAGCGGCGCGGTCGCCGCCGTGAATTGTGAGAGCGTGCCCAAAACACGCCGTACCGTGCCCGCCTCGTCCAGCCCCAAGTACACGCTGCCGAAAGACTGAATCCACCGCTCTTGAGGGATGGTGTTGCTCTGGCCGCTCATCTTCACGCTCCTGAAGGGTGCGCGCTCGCTTCCCACAACGGCAACTTGAAGCTAAACGTTGTGCCCACGCCTTCCTCGCTGGAAAACCAAATGCCGCCGCCCATCGCCTCGATTTCCATTTTGACCAGGTACAAGCTCAACCCATAGCCGAACTCGGCGATGATCTGCGGTTGGCGGGCGCGTTGGAAGGGGGTAAAGACCCGTCCGGTTTCTCTTTCTCGAATGCCGTAGCCTTGGTCGGTGACGTCAATTTGCACACTGCCGGCTTTGGGCAACACCGTTGCACGGATGGTGATCTGCGCGTTCGGCTCGCTATACATCAGGCTGTTGCGCAACAGATCGCGGAAGATATAAGTTAGGTGTTGCCGACAGGCGGCCACAACCACCCCGTCGGCCACGTCTACCTGAATGCGGTCGCGGTAGTCCACGTCTGGGTCGGGGTTCTCGATCAGCGGCGACTCGTGGATATCTTCCAGCAAGTCCTCCAAAAAGTCCCGCAAGTCCACCGCGCGGCGGTTCAGCCGGATGATATGCGCCAACTGTCCCGTGCGCACGTCTTCCAGGCGCTGGAGCTGGTCCAGCAGCACTTCCAAGCGGAACATGTGCGTCGCCATCAGCGCGGCAAAGCCGGAAACTTGGCGCACCAAATCTTCAACCGTCGCGTTCGGCTTGCGGTGCGCCATCACCTGCTTAATCAGTTCGGCATGGCCGCGCGTGCTGGTGATCGACATGCGCGCTTCGGAGCGGAAGCGGCTCATCAACTCGGTCAGTGCGGACCAGTCCGGCTGTTCCAACACCACCAACGTATAGACCGCGCCGTCGTCTGCGTGCAAAGCGGCCACCCAACAGGGCGTATATGTGCCCCCGATAAACGTGTGGAAGCGCACCGGCTGCGTTTGGCGCAAAGCTTTGGCGCGCACCGCGTCCGCCGAAAGCCCCTCCTGTTGAGAGGAATCCAACAGCATCGCCGCCGCGCGCCACCCCTCCGCACGCACCATCACCAAATTGGTGCCCAGCAGCTCGCGGGCAGCGGCGTTGTCCAACACCAATTTGTCGTTGGCGTCAAAAATGAGAATGCCTTGCCCCAAGCTATCCAGCACTGTGCGGAGGTCAAGCGTATCAAGGGAAACGGATAATTGCTCCATGATGCCTCCTGAATTTGCCTTTATTATCAGGCAGCAAGGGCTGCTTGTCCAGTGAGGCCGATTTCTCAAAAAGTCGAGGCTGCGGCATGTGTCTTGAGCGGTTAAAGTTTGTGGGGCAGTTTTCGTATCCCTACTAGAGCATGTAGCCCCGTGCCGCCTTGAGTAAGAAACGGCTACGTCACCGGGCGCTCCAAAAGGCCGCCATCAGTGGGCCTCTGAATTTCAACCGCCAAGGATACACTGCTCCCGAGAAACTTCAGGGCGATTGAGCCTTACTCAGGGCTGTGGTATTATCAGCAATGAGCTGGCACTACGGCCACATGCCGTGACGCTTCTCGTAGAATGATTATGATGTGTGGAGCTGTCATGCCTGACGAATCTTCGCCCTACGACAAACCAAAGCCCGACCAGGGGCTGGCGCAAATTTACCGCTTGCAACAATGGGTGCTTGTGCGGCATACTGCCGCCTGGCGTCCACCCACCGACGTCTACGAACTTACGGGGCAACTGGTGGTCGTGGTGGAGATCGCGGGAATGCACGACAAAGACTTCCATATTATGCTGCAAGGCCAACATTTGGTCATTAGCGGGGTGCGTCAGCGCGAAACACAGGCCGACTGCGCCTATCACCAAATGGAAATTTTACACGGCGAGTTTCGCACCGAAGTGGAGTTGCCCTGGCCGGTAGCTCAAGACCAAGTGACCGCCGTCTATCAAGATGGCTTTTTGCGTGTGGAGCTTCCCCGCGCCCCTCAGCGTAAAGTGCAAATCACGCACGTCGAAGCCAATACGCCCGACACCCCACACACCCATACACAACCATTGTCAGAAACCGACAGGGGAACAGAAAAATAGCCTATGTCAGACTCGGACGAAAAAAAGAGCGAAGAACGCCAAATCCAGCCCGACTCTGCTTCTCAAGATACCCCAAAACCCGCGCTCACTGATGAGTCGGGCACACAATCGCGCGCCGAGGAAAACGAACAACCCGAACAACCTATCTCCGCGCAAGTCTCCATCCCTGAAACGCTGCCCATTCTGCCTTTACGCGGCGTGGTGGTCTACCCGCATACGACCATCCCGCTCACAGTGGGGCAGCCGCGCTCGATCAAGTTGGTGGATGAAGCCGTCTCCGGCGATCGTCTGATCGGGTTAGTTGCTTCGCGCAAGCCGGAACTCGACACACCCGGGCCGGAGGACATCTACACCTACGGCACGCTGGCGCAAATCCATCGCCTCTTTCGTGCCCCGGACGGCACAATCCGCCTGTTGGTGCAAGGTCTCGCGCGGATCAAAGTGGAAGAGTACACCGCCACCGAGCCGTACTTGGTAGCGCGCGTCAGCCCCGCGCCAGAACACAGCGAAAAGACGCTGGAGACCGAGGCGCTGATGCGCAGCGTGATAGAGCAATTCGGGCGCATTGCGGAGCTGGTGCCCAGCATCCCCAGCGAGCTAACCAACGCGGTGCTGA
>JALSSH010000144.1 GCA_026984385.1 Ardenticatenia bacterium
CGCTTCCAGCTTTTGGCGGAAGATCTCCACGTTCACGCCCAGGATCAACGTGTCTTCGCGCACATCGCGGGGATGCGCGTGTTGGAGCAGCGCGGGCAAGGTGCGGTGGGCGCGTTTGGCTTGCACCAGCACGGTTTCCCACGCGGCGAGCACGTCGGAAAGGTGCACGCGCGGCTTGGGGGCGTTGGGGCGTTTTTGCGGCGCGGGGCGCTGCGGTTTGGGCGCGCGCGGCGCTTTGGGGCGCGGCGCGGCGCTTTGGGCGCGCGGAGTTGGAGCGGACGTGGGGGCGTCTTCTTCGGCGGGCTGGATGCTTTCCAAAAAGGCCAGCTCCAAGGGCAGTTGAGGCTGCCAGCCGCCCTGCCATTCTTGTAGCGCGCGGTTAAAGGCGCGGGTGGCGCGCAGCAACGCTCGCCGCCCGATCTGCGCGGCTTGCTTGTGCAGCACGGCGCGCCGCTCGGCGGTCACGTCCAACAGTTGCTCGCTTCCCATTTGCACCAGGATCATCTGCCGTAGATGCTCGACCATCTGTCGCCCGAACTGGCGGGGGTCGGCCCCGCCGTCCACCGCCGCGTTGATGATCTCCAGCCCCCAGGCGGCGTTTTGCTCGATCAACGCCTGGGCCAGCTCGGCCACGTTTTGCCCGCTGGCCGTGCCGAGCACCTGTTCGGCCAGCTCCAGCGAAATAGGCGCGTCCGGATCGGTGATGAGCTGGTCGAGCAAGCTGATGCTGTCGCGGACGCTGCCCGTGCCCTCGCGCGCGATCAGCTCCAACGCGGCGCGGTCAATCGAGACGCCCTCCGCCTCCGCGATCAGCGCCAGCCGTTCGGCCACTTCGGCCAGCGCCACGCGGCGAAACTCGAAGAGCAGGCAGCGGCTCTTGATGGTGGCGGGCACTTTGTGGATTTCGGTGGTCGCCAGCACAAAGATCGCGTGCTCGGGCGGCTCTTCCAGCGTTTTGAGCAGCGCGTCAAAGGCCGCGCCGGAAAAGCGGTGCACTTCGTCAATGATGTAGACCTTATAGCGCCCCTCGCTGGGCGAAAAGGCGATCTTGTCGCGCAGGTCGCGCACGTCGTCTACGCCGGTGTGGGAAGCGGCGTCAATTTCGATCAAGTCCAAAAAGCGCCCTTCGTTGACCGCCACGCAGTGGTCGCAAGTGTTGCAAGGGCGTTCGGTGGGGTCCGGATGTTGGCAATTGACCGCTTTGGCGAGCAGGCGGGCGGTGGACGTTTTGCCCGTGCCGCGTGGCCCGCTGAAAAGGTAAGCGTGGCGCACCCGCCCTTGCACCAGCGCGTTACGCAAGGTGCGCGTGACGTGCTCTTGGCCGATCACGTCTTCGAAGGTTTGCGGTCGCCATTTGAGGTAAAGCGCTTGTGCGGGCACGGGTATCCTCCCTGGTGTGGTGTGTCGCGCTTAGTGTAGCAGCGAGCGCGCGCACTCGGCAAGTGGCGATGTGTGCGGCGCGAAGCGCGGGGGGCTTGCCCGAAAGAGCGGTCGGCGCGCGGGGCGGCGCTTCATAAACCGAAGCACGCTCATCCCGACGGCGAACAAGCCTGGTATAATCTGCCCAGTGCGACTTATTCCCAGATCGCAGAGGAGGCCTCAAAGTGGGCAATCTAGGCACAACCGAACTGATTTTGATCCTGGCCGTTGTCGTATTGCTTTTTGGCGTGGGGCGTGTTTCTCGCATCGGTGGAGAAATGGGCGCCGCGATCCGTGAGTTCCGCAAGGGGCTACGTGGGGAAGACGAAGACACGCCCAACGACACCCCCGACCAGAGCTGACGGGAAAAACGTTTCTCGGGTTACTCTTGGAACAAGGGCTGTGTGACGCCTACCTGGAAGGTCGCTTGCACCTGGCCGGTGGAATCGGCGAGGGTGACGGTTTCGCCCTCCTGCCAGGCGGGCGTTTCGCGTCCCCAGTAGAGCGCGGCGGGGGTGTTTGGCCCCTGACGCGAGAAGATCAGCACGCGGCTGTTGGGCTGCATCCGAAACTCGGGGAAGCGGAAAACGTCGCCGCGCTCGTTGCTGAGCGTCCAACCCTGCAAATTGACCACGTTGCCCAAATTGCGGACCTCGACGACTTCGTCGTTGACATTGCCCCAGTTGGCGACGTTGGCGATCACCACCTCGGCGTTGACGGCGGTGGCCGCAGGCATAGCCGGAACGGCGGTGCGTGTGAGAGCGAAGGGCGTGTTGGATGGCGTGGGAAGGGGCGTGGGCGTGTTGAGCGCGGCGCAGCCTTCCACCGGAATAATCAACACGTCGCCGACGCGCAGCAGCGTATTTTCGTCCATGTCGTTAACGATCAGAATATCGCCCGGGTAAACGCCGTATTGTTGCGCAATACCGAAGACGGTGTCGCCTGCTTCCACGACATGGCGCACGCAACCGTCGTTAAGCGGCGTGGGGGAGGGTAACCCGGGGGGAAGATCGGTCGGCACGGAAGGCAACAGCGCCGGGTTGATCGTGGCAACGGCGGTGATCGAGGGCATGGGCACGCCGGCTTCGGCGGGCGTGGCGGTGACCACCTGCACCCGCGCGGAACTTTGGGCCAGGGCGGTACTGGTGAGCTGGAGCGCGTCAATGGTGCTTTGATATTCGGCGGGCTGGAGCACTTGCCCGGCGATGGGCGTGGCGGTGAGGATCACGATTTGCGTCGGGCCTTCGATGGGTTCGGCGGGGCGATGAGCGCGGTCGAGCTGGATCACGACCAACGCCACCGCCAACGAGACGATCACGTTTACCAAGATAAAGCCAATCAGCACCCGACGGCTCATTGAAGCCATGCTCCCATTCATGTTGTAGCCGGTTCGCGCCAACATAGTAGCACAACGCCCCGCTGGGGGCAACGCACGCGGGGCCGTGCGCGCAACTCCGCACTATCCCCACTGTGATGAGCGTTTATAATCAAAAGCAACAAGACCTATAGAGAAGTGGACTTTGGCTCGCAACGGAAGGAAACCATGAGCGAATTTGAGCAAAAATGCATTAACACGATCCGCATGTTGGCGGTGGACGCGATCCAAAAGGCCAACTCCGGCCATCCCGGGTTGCCGTTGGGCGCTGCGCCGATGGCGTATGTGCTTTGGACGCGCTTCCTCAAGCACAACCCGCGTGACCCCCAATGGCCGGACCGCGACCGCTTTGTGCTTTCGGCGGGGCACGGCTCGATGCTGCTTTACGCGCTGCTCTACCTGAGCGGCTACGACGTGTCGCTGGACGATCTGAAGCAATTTCGCCAGTGGGGGAGCATCACCCCCGGGCATCCGGAGGCGGGCTTGACCCCGGGCGTGGAGACGACCACCGGCCCCTTGGGGCAAGGTTTCGCTACGGGCGTGGGGATGGCGATGGCCGAGCGGCACTTGGCCGCGCGTTTCAACACGGACGCGCACGCGGTAGTTGACCATTACACCTATGCCCTGGTCAGCGACGGGGACTTGATGGAAGGTGTGGCGGCGGAAGCGGCCTCGCTGGCCGGGCATTTGAAGCTCGGGCGGTTGATTTACCTTTACGACGACAACGATATTTCGCTGGACGGGCCGACCTCGTGGTCGTTTACCGAGGACGTGGCGGCACGCTTCAAGGCGTATGGTTGGCAGGTGTTGCGCGTGGCGGACGGCAACGATCTGGACGCTATCGCCCAGGCGATTGAACAAGCACAAGCCGAGACCGAACGCCCCTCGCTGATCATGGTCAAGACGGTGATCGGCTACGGCAGCCCGCACAAGGCCGGCACGTCCAAAGCGCACGGCTCGC
>JALSSH010000145.1 GCA_026984385.1 Ardenticatenia bacterium
ATGCACAGCTCGCACGAAACACATGCGCCCACCACGCTCAAGGACAACCCGAACCCGCGCCTTTCCCCGCAAGACGTAGAGGAATGGCTGCGGCTCTTCGGCGCGCAAGATGAAGACGCCCAAGATCACTCGGCTTCCTAAAATCGCTTCTCATTAATTTCTCATACGCGATTCAGCTATGCCTAAGCCCTTGGCCGCATAATAAGCATCGTAAGCGTCTCTTCAGAAACACAGTGGCTCAGTTGACGACAAGCGGCTTGTAGGAAACCCAAGAGACGCAAGGCCTATCACATAGCTGGAGATGCGCGTCGCCGGTGATGATAGGACCAAGAGACCAGAAGTGCTTGTGGCGTCCCCCCCTCTCCACAAGCACTTCTTCTTTTCCCCAAAACTCAACAGCTCCCAAAAGACCGCCGCCTCACCTTTTTAGCGTATAATAGAAGTAAGGAAGCATCCTCCTTGTTGCGCAGCGCCGCGCAGCAAGTCCCGCGCTCCGGAGTTATGCCGGTCAGTCGGCAGGAGGTGCGCGATGACCACCCAAACCGATAATGTCCAAGCCCCAGAAGGCTACGTCTACGTCTGCGAGGCCCAGGAGCTGCCCACGCGCGGCAAAAAGACCGTTCATATCGGCGACCACCGCATCTTGATCGTAGCATGTGAGGCCGGTTATTATGCCGTCGAGGATCGCTGCCCCCAAACGGGCGGCACGATCGCGCACGGCGAGGTGCTCGGCTGCACACTGACCACGCCGACCACCGGCGCACGCTACAGCTTGCGCAGCGGTCGCTATCTGGGCGGAGGACAGTCTTGGTTGCCCACCAACTGGTTGACTGTCTGGCCGCTGCGCGTGGTGGAGGGTAAGGTATACGTGCGTCCGCCGCAAAAGAAAGAACAAGCGGCTTAGCGCTTATCCGTGCACGCCGCATTCCGCCGCCTGGCTTGCCGCCGCAGGTTAGGCGGCGCGTGGGTGGCGTATCCATATCGTTCGCGCCCGTGTGAAAAGCCGTCTCACCCTTGCGCTTGGCGGTGAATTTCCTCTGCGATCCGCCAGACCGCCTCCGGTCGCCCGAGTGCTCGGGCGCGCTCGGCGCGACGCGCCAATGCTGGCTCACCTTCCGCCAGCCACTCCATGACGGCATCCGCTACACGCCGTGCTCCTGGGGTGTAAACGCCGGCGCCCCCTTCTACCACAAAACGCACATTGCCGTCTTCCTGCCCGGGTATTGCGCCGCTGAGCACCATTGGCAAGCCCACCGCGCACGCCTCACCGATGGTCGTGGGGCCGGCCTTGGTCACCAAAATGTCGGCGGCGACCATCAGTTGGGCCATGTGGTTGACAAAAGGGTAAATCAGCGTGGGGTGTTGCCAGCGTTCGGCGGCCAGCCGCGCGCGCAACGCGGCGTTTCGCCCTGCCACGATCACCAGTTGCAACGGCGCGGCGCGGCGGTCAATTTCGCGCGCGATAGGATACACCGGCCCCACGCCGTCTCCCCCGCCCGCCAAAAGCACCACCGGCAAGTTCGGGCGCAACCCCAGCTCTTGCCGTGCGCGCTCGGGCGCAACGCGCCCGAACTGCGGATGCACGGGCAAACCGGTGAGCCGTAGCTGCTCGGGGCGCAACCCAAAACGTAACGCGCGTGCATAAGCGGGGCGCGTGGGCACGAAACAACGCTCCACGTGCGGCTCGTACCAAAAGGCGTGCGTTGTCCAAAGGTCGGTCACCACCGTGAAAAAAGGCGGTCGCTTTGGACAAAAACGCCGATAGGCCCACATCAGCGGACGCGAAAAGAGTGCGTGCACGCTGACCACCACGTCGGCGGGCTGTTCACACACCAAGCGGCGCAACCCACGCGCCCAAACGTGTTGCAAAAAGGCCATCAGCGCGTCACCGCTGCCGCGTGTATTGGTCAGCGCGTAGCCCCATTTCCACGTCGGGCGCGCCCAGTGCACCCACAACGGCCATAGCTCCGGCAATCGGTTGAAGGGGAAAGGCGTATAGTGACGGTAGACGTCTACCAGGGCAAAGGTATAAGCGTGCGGGTAACGTTCGGACATGGCCGCGCGGATCGCGTCGGCGGCGGCGCGATGCCCGCCGCCCGTGTCCGACATTAGAAAAAGCACCCGTTTAGGCCTGTCCGGCACGCTCAGCGCTCCGCAGGGGGAAAGTCGCGCAAAATGCGTTTGACGGCGCGTTCGAATTTACGGCGCGGCAACATGGTTCGCCGCCCACAGCCCAAGCAGCGGATGCCTACATCCGCGCCTACGCGATAAATGCGCCAGCGATCGCTGCCGCAGGGGTGTGTTTTGCGCATTTGCACCACATCGCCGACCCGAATATCCAGCGGCATCCTCGGCCATTGCTCCTTTCGCTTGCGGCTTATTTTGCGTGTGCGCCTCTCATTATAACCGCAGTGGGCAAGTGCATTTCCCCCTTGAGCCTGCCCACGAACGCGCTACAATGTGCGCCAATACTTTGGAGAGCACAACAAGGGGCACGCTACACAATGAACATTGGGGTTATTTCCACGCGCTTGGCGGGACACGACGGCGTTTCGCTGGAAGCGGCCAAGCTCGTTACCGTTTTAGAGCGCATGGGGCACAAGGTCTTTTACTGCGCGGGTGAGCTGGACCCAAACGGGCCGCCCGGGGTGCTTATTCCCGAGATGCACTTCGAGACGGAGGAAAATCGCTGGATACGCGAACATGCCTACGGCCATACAGAAGCCCCGCCGGACTTGCGAGAACGCATCGAGCGGCTGCGCGCCGCGCTGCGCCCCCAACTGGAAGCGTTCATCGCGCGCTATCACATCGAGGCGTTGATCGCCCAAAACGTCTTCGCTATTCCAATGCACATTCCTTTAGCGCTGGCCCTGATGGACGTGATCGCCGCCACCAACATCCCCACCATCGCCCACAACCACGATTACTATTGGGAACGCGCAATCTACCGCACCAACTGCGTGCAAGATATTCTGGACACGGCTTTTCCGCCCGACTTGCCTTCGATCACTCAGGTCGCGATCAACTCACTGGCGATCCGTGACTTGCAACAGCGGCGCGGCATCCCTTCGGTGTTGCTGCCCAACGTCTTTGACTTCGAGACCCCCGCGCCCACCGTTGACAAGTACAACGCGGACTTTCGGCAAGCTATCGGGCTTTCTGAGGAGGATTACCTGATCCTCCAACCTGTGCGCATCATTCGGCGCAAGGGGTTGGAGCTGGCCGTTGAGTTGGTGGCGCGGCTGGACGACCCGCGTTGCAAGATGATCTTCACGCACCACGAGGACGCGGACACCGCCTATCTGCACGAGCTGCAGGCCCAGGCCGAGCGGTTGGGCGTGGATATGCGCGTTGTCTCAGACCGCATCGCGCCACAACGCGGCGAGCGCGACGGGCACAAGCTCTACACGCTTTGGGACGCCTACCCGCACGCCGACTTTGTGATGTACCCCAGCTTGTACGAAGGCTTCGGCAACGCACTGCTGGAGACGATCTACTTCAAAAAGCCCGCGCTCGTCAATCGTTACTCGGTTTACGCGGCAGACATCGGGCCGCTGGGCTTTGAGTTCGTGGAAATTGACGGGCACGTGACCGACGAGGCCGTCGCGCAGGTGCGCGCCCTGCTCCACGACCCGCAGCGTGTGCGGCGCATGGTGGAACACAACTACGCGCTGGCGCTGGAGCATTTTTCCTACGCCGCGTTGGAACGCGCGCTCCGTTCGTTTTTGCCTGCCCCGTGACGCTTTAC
>JALSSH010000146.1 GCA_026984385.1 Ardenticatenia bacterium
GCGCGCGCCGGTGGGCGCTGTACCCACGACGAACGAGTCCGGGTCGGGGTTGCGGTAGACGGTGACGGGCGCGCCCTCGATGATCGCCAGCGGCATTTCCGGCGTGCCGACGGGTTGGTTGACGATGGGCACGGCGTCCACTGTGCCGCGAAAGGCGACGTATTCCGCGTTGACCCAACCCTCGCCGAAGGGGGAGTTCACGCGCCACCAAGTGCTGTGCTCGGTACGCCCGGTGACGGCCAACTCAGCGCCGCCCGGCACCGTGCCGAGCACGGTGGTGTTGGGCGCGGGGCCGCTGCGGATGTGCAGCGCGCCGGTGTTCACAACCACCGTTGGCCCGCCGTCTTGTGCGTTGACGGGGGTGAGCGGCAAAATGACCGCGCCGAGAAGTAACGCGATAAAAGCCAGATAAAGCGTGTGGGTACGGGTATGTGTATGTGTAAACATCAATATTTCCCCCTCCTAACAAAATGGCTGACGGGTTGGGCCTCGTGGGGCGAGCCGCCCGATGGTGGGAACGGGATAAGGATGTGTTTAGTATAGTCGAAATCGGCCAGCGTGCATCTCTCGCCCTAACCGATCCGCACGCCGCTTTCTTGGTCGAAAAAGTACAGGTGCTCGCCCGAAAAGCGCAGGTAGACGGTCTGCCCTGCCGAGATCGCTTCACTAAGCGGCACGACGGCAACGCACGGTTGACCGTGCAGGTCCAGATGGAGCAACTGTTGGCGGCTGGGGAAGATCGGCTCGCTGTATTCCACACGCGCAGGGATACCTTCAGTCCCAATCGCCACATGTTCGGGGCGGATGCCCAAATAAACGGCCTGCCCTTGCCGCAACCCCGGGCGAATCGGTTGGACGTTAAAGCCGCGCCCTTCCCACCTTTGGCCGTAAACGTGGCCGCTGAAAAGGTTCATGGGCGGCGTGCCGAAAAATTGCGCCACAAAAGCGCTTTTCGGCGTGTCGTAAAGCGTGCGGAACGTGCCCACTTGCTCGATGCGCCCCGCGCGCATAATGGCGATGCGGTCGGCCAGCGCGACGGCTTCTTGCTGATCGTGCGTCACATAAACCGAGGTGATGCGGTAATGTTTGAGCAGGCGTTTGATCTGCACGCGGGTTTCGCTGCGCAACTTGGCGTCTAAGTTGGAAAGCGGCTCGTCGAAAAGGAAGAGCTTGGGGTCACGTGCCAAACAGCGCGCCACCGCCACGCGCTGTTGTTCGCCGCCGGAAAGGGTAGGGGGCTTGCGGCTGAGCAAATAGCGCAAGTCCACGCCCATCACCTCAACGATGGTGCGGATACGTTCGGGGATGCGATCCGGCTGGCCGCGCAAAATGTCGTAAAAGCCGATGTTCTCCCGTGCGCGCAAATGTGGGTAGAGCGCGTAGTTTTGGAACACCATCCCGATCCCGCGCTCCGGCATAGGGATTTGGCTCAGCGGCACGCCGTCGTAAAGGATTTCGCCCGCTTCCGTCTTGACCAAACCCGCAATGACGCGCAGCAGCGTGGTTTTGCCGCAACCGGAAGGGCCGAGCACCGCCAGTGTTTCGCCGTCGCGGATGGTGAGCGAAAGGTCATCGAGCGCGTAAGGGCTGGGGACTTCCTCGGTGGCGTGCGTGTAGTCGGCGGGCGGCTTGGGCGCTGCGCGTTTGCCGCGCCGAAAACTTTTGCTCACGTGTCGCAAAATGATCGTGGGCATGGGCTGCCCTCGTGGCGCTATTCTCGCTTGTCGGAAAGGAAGGCGCGGATGCTGTGTAGCACGATGCCGGTGAAAAGCGTTTGCACGCCCACGATAAACAGCATGATGCTGATCAGCGCATAACCCACCGCCAGTGTTTGATACGCATGGTAGCGCTGCACAACGATCAGCCCCAATATCAGTCCGCTGAGCAACCCCAGCAGCCCGGGCACGCCGAAAAAGAAGAGCGGGCGGTTTTGGCTCACCATCGTGATAATGCCGTTGAGCACTTGCAACCCGTGCGTAAAGGGGTTGCGCTTGGGCTTTTCTGCGTAGACCACGCGCACCGGCACTTCTTCCACCGCCAAACGGTGCTGTTGGATCAAGAACTGCATTTCTGATTCCATCGAAAAACCGCCGTTAGGACGGAAGCGGATCGCTTCTAGCGCTTTGTTGGAAAGCGCGCGGTAGCCGCTTTGGGAGTCGGTGAGCATGATGCCGGAGGCGACATTGGTCGCCAGCGTTAGCGCGTGTTGCCCAAAGATACGCCAGATCGGGATGTGGCTGCGCACGCCCAAAAAACGCGACCCGACCACCACATCCGCCGAGCCTTCCAAAATCGGCGCGATCAATGCGGGGATTTCGTCGGGGTTATGTTGGCCGTCGGCGTCCAAAAGCACGGTGACCCGTGCTTTTAGCTCGCGCGCTTTGTTTAGCCCCGTGTTGATCGCTTGGGCCTTGCCCCGATTTTCCGCGTGGCGCAACACCAGCGCGCCCGCTTCTTCCGCAACGCGGGCGGTGTCGTCCGTAGAGCCGTCGTCGATCACGATCACATGATCCACGTGGCGGCGCGTTTTGATCACCACGCTGCCGATGAAGCGA
Source organism: Ardenticatenia bacterium (assembly GCA_026984385.1). Lineage (GTDB taxonomy): Bacteria > Chloroflexota > Anaerolineae > Aggregatilineales > Aggregatilineaceae > JALSSH01. The sequence goes on from JALSSH010000146.1 coordinate 2,556, forward strand.
TCCTCGTTATAGGCGGCGATCACGGCGACGCGGGGGCGGGTGGACGATTCGGTCACGGGTTGTTCCCTCTGGTGCTTCTGCGGCCTTCCGTGTAGCATTTTAACACGTTCTGAGGGGCCGCAAAGGGCCATATAAGCGAGGCGTAGAGCAAGCGTGCGGTGAGCGCGCAGTCGTGCGCATTTCAGCGAACGCGCTTTTTGTTATACTTAGCGCCGAGTTTCTGTTTAGTGGCACGCTGCGGCGTGGGGTATGCGGCAATGTGAGGGTGTTATGCGTGGTGGAATGCGGTTTGTGCAAAAAGCGCTCAGCGCCGTTGTGATCGTGGTGGTGCTGTTGGGTGTGGTGGGCTATACGATCTACGCCGCCAACGGCATCTTAGACGTGCTGGAAACGCACCAGGCGCGCGCCGAGCACGACACGCCGATTGCGCACACGGCGACGGCGCTCGCGGTGCGTTTGTTGGCGTTGGAGACGGGCGCGTTGGCCGAGGAGATCGCCGCGTTGCCCACCGAAACCGCCCCGCCGACCAAGCCGCTCGCTGCGACGCCCTCGCCAACGGAAACGTCCGAGCCGACCGCTGTGGCGCAGGCATTGCCCAGCGAAACTCCGAGCGCAACGGCTACACCCACCGATACGTCAACCGATACCCCGACCGCGACAGTTACCCCGACCGAAGCACCGACCGATACGCCTACCATGCCGCCGACCCACACGCCGATCCCGACCAACACGCCGCGCCCCAGCATTACACCGATCCCCACCAACACGCCGCGCCCAACTTGGACGCCCATCCCGACCAACACCCCGCGCCCCACGCTTACCCCGACGCCCAGCGCCACGCCTACGCTGCCGCCGACGGCAACCCCGACGCCGACCGTCGCTCCTCCGACGGCCACGTATGTGATCGAGGGGACGTATGCGATCCCAATTGAGACGCCCGTTGTCCCCATTCCGCCCGCCATGCCGCTTTTAGACACCGATCCGGACGTGGTCAATTTCGCGCTGCTGGGCAGCGATACATCTGGCGGTGGGGTAGGGCATACGGACGTGATCATCCTGGTTTCGGTGAACAAACGCGCTGGCTCGGTGGCGATGTGGCACTTGCCGCGCGACCTTTTCGTTTACATCCCCAACCACACGATGGAGCGGATCAACCTGGCTTACGCCATTGGGGAAAGCACA
>JALSSH010000147.1 GCA_026984385.1 Ardenticatenia bacterium
GGTTTCGGACTTGCAAAGCGGCGCGCCGCTTTCTGACGTGAGCGTGCAATTTTACCGCAACCGCGAGGTTTCCCCCTTTGCCAGCGCGCGCACCGACGCCAACGGCTTGGTACGCCAGGCGTTGCCACGTTCCGAGCGTCATCGCTCGGACTATGTGGTGGCGCAAGGTGAAGGCGTCTTCGGCGTGTGGACCTCTTGGGGCGGTGGCGACCCGCCCGAGCAGTCCATTTACCTTTACACCGACCGCCCGATCTATCGCCCGGGCGAAACCGTGTATGTGCGGGGCGTGGTGCGCGATAAGCACGACACCACCTATGTCGTGCCGGACACAAGCGCGGTACACGTGACGATGGAAGACCCGCAAGGGCAACCGCTGCTGGAAAAAGACGTGCCCTTGACCGAGTTCGGCACGTTCAGCGTGCAGGTGGACTTGCCGGAAGACGCGCCCATCGGCTACGGCCAGATCGGGGTGGACTATCGCGGCGGATATGGCGGCAATCTTTCCTTCCAGGTGGCCGAGTTTCGCGTGCCGGAGTACAAAGTGCAAGTGACGCCGGAGCGCGACGAGATGACCCAGGGCGACCCCTTGCGCGCTATCGTGGCCGCCTCCTACTACTTTGGCGGGCCGGTCAGCGACGCGGAGATGCAATGGAACGCCTGGGGCAACGCGGCCTACTTCAACTACACCGGCCCGGGGCGTTACACTTTCGTTGACGACGAACAGGACTACTTCTCTGATGTGTATCTCGGCGGCGAGGACGTGCGCACCGACGCCGAGGGCAAGGTGCTTGCCGCGCTGGAAGCCGTGCAAGCGCCAAGCATCCGCCCGATGCAGCTCACCATTGAGGGCACGGTTTCCGACGAAAGCGGCCAAGTGATCAGCGGGCGCGCGACCGTGATGGCCCACCCCGCCGACGTGTACGTCGGGCTGCACACGGAACGCTACTTCGGCCAGGCCGAAAAGCCGATGACCGTAGACCTGATCGCCGTGACGCCGCAAAGTGAGCCGCTCGCCGAACAGAAGATCGCGCTTTCGGTGCTGGAGGTGCGCTGGGAGCGTGTGCCGCTTGAAGGACAGTTCGGCCAGTACGATTGGGAGCGGCGCGAGATCGAGATCGAGACGGGCGAGGTGGTCACCGGCGCGGACGGCACGGCGCAATACACCTTCACGCCGCCGCGCGCGGGCATCTACCGCGTGCGCGCCCAAACGCGAGACTTGCGCGAGCGGCTCAACGTGAGCGCGATCCAAGTGTGGGTGATGGGCAGCACGCCGGTTTGGTGGGGTCGCCCCAGCGATACGGTGGACTTGATCGCGGACAAGGACAGCTACAAGCCCGGGGAGACCGCCGAGGTGTTGATCCCCGTGCCTTTCAGCGGCACGAGCTACGCGCTGGTGACGACCGAGCGCGAAAGTATCATGCACGTTGAGGTGTTGCGCGTGGAAGGCTCGTCGTTGCTCTACAAGCTGCCTATCACCGACGAACACGTGCCCACCGTCTATCTTTCGGTGGTGCTGGTCAAGGGCGTGGACGCAGAAACGCCGAACCCCGTTTATCGCACCGGCACAATTGACCTTTCCGTTGAGCCGATTGAGCAGGCGCTGCATGTGTTGGTGACGCCTTCTGCCACGCGCGCCCAGCCCGGGCAAACTGTGACGTTGGACGTGCAAACGCTGGACGCGCACGACGAGCCGGTGCAGGCCGAAGTCGGCGTTACGGTGACCGACCAAGCGATCCTCTCGCTGGCCTCGCCCAACAGTGCCCCGATCCTGGAGCACTTTTACGGCGGCGCGGCCCACTACGTCAACACCGACGTAGCGCTTTCCGCGTTGATTGACGCGATGACCGACGAGGCGTTGGTCCAAACCAAGATGCGCCAAGAAGCCGTCTATGCGGACGGCATGGCCCCGATGGCCCCTATGGCAACTACTGAGGGCGAATTGGGGATGGGAGGCGGTGAGCCTGGGGTGGCGACGGTGCAAGTGCGCGAGGAGTTTTTGCAGACGCCGCTCTGGGCCCCGCACGTGGTCACCGACGCGAACGGACGCGCCAGCGTCACGGTCACGTTGCCGGACAATCTGACCACTTGGCAGGTGGACGCGCGCGGCCTGACGCAAGATACGCGCGTGGGGCAGGCGGAAGCGGAGGTGGTCGTCGCGTTGCCGCTGATGGTGCGCCCCGTTGTGCCGCGTTTCTTCGTGGTGGAAGACCGCGCGGTGCTCGCCGCCGTGATCAACAACAACACCGAGACCGCGCAAACCGTCCAAGCCACTTTGGAGGCGGACGGCGTGAGTTTCCTCAGCGACCCGACCCAAACCGTCACGGTGGAAGCAGGCGCGCGCGTGCGTGTGGAGTGGGAGGTCACGGTCCAAGATGTGCCCTATGTGGATATGACCTTTTACGCCATCGGGGAAAACGGCTATCAGGACGCGGCCAAGCCTTCGCTCGCCACCGGCCCGAACGGCACGATCCCGGTCTATCGCTACACCGCGCCGGACACCGTCGGCACGGGCGGCATGTTGCGCGAGTCCGGCTCGCGCACCGAGGCGATCAGTTTGCCGCCTCGTTTGGACTTCGACCAGGGCACGCTGATCGTGAAGCTCGACCCGTCTTTGGCCGTCACGACGGTTGACGCGCTGGACTATCTGAAGAACTACCCGCATCAGTGCATCGAGCAGACCGTGAGCCGCTTTTTGCCCAACGTGGTGACCTATCGTGCGCTCAAGGAGCTGGGGATCGACGATGCGGAGCTGCGCGCGGAGTTGGAAAAGGTGCTCAACGAGGCGCTCGACCGCTTGCGGCGCGAGCAGAACACGGACGGCGGTTGGGGCTGGTTCGGTAACATGCGCAGCAACCCCTACATCACCGCTTACGCCGCGTTGGGGTTGACCGAAGCGCGCGACGCGGGCTTTGAGGTGGACGCGGAGATGTTGGAAGCGGCGCTGAACTTTGTGCGCAGCAACTTGATCGTGCCGAACATTGACACGCCGACCTACACGCTCAACCGCCAGGCGTTTTACGCTTATGTGCTGGCGCGTGCGGGCGCGTTGGACAAGGCCACGCTCGACATGTTGCTCGGCTATCGCTTGGAGATGCACCTGTGGGCGCGTTCTTTCTTGCTGATGGCGTACTTGGAGCTGGACCCGAGCGACGCGGCAGTGCCCCAATTGGTCAGCGATCTGCAATCGGCGGCGATCCTTTCGGCCACCGGCACACACTGGGAAGATGGCTCGCCGGATTGGTGGAACTGGAGCAGCGACACACGCACGACCGCGCTGGTGTTGGCCGCTTTGACGCGCGCGCAACCCGAGCTGGAGATTTTGCCCGGGGCGGTGCGCTGGCTGATGGTGGCGCGGCAGGGCGACCATTGGGTCACCACGCAGGAGACGGTTTGGGCGGTGTTGGCGCTGACCGACTGGATGCGCGCCAGCGGCGAGCTGCAGGGCGCGTATAGCTACGCGCTGGCGCTCAACGGCGACGCGCTGGCCGAAGGCGAGGTGACGCCCGCCACCGTCCGCGAAGGGCAAGAGCTGCGCGTGGCGGTGGGCGAGCTGTTGCGCGACGAGGTCAACCGCCTGACCGTGATTCGCGGCGAAGGCCCGGGCGCGCTCTACTACTCCGCGCACCTGGACTTGCGGCTGCCCGCTTCCGAAGCCAAGCCGATCAGTCGCGGGATCACGGTCTCGCGCGAGTTTTTCCGCTCCGATGACCTGAACACGCCGATCACCGAG
>JALSSH010000148.1 GCA_026984385.1 Ardenticatenia bacterium
CGTCAGCGCTGGCCTCCGACCCGATTTCGGCGTTCGGCGGCGTGATCGCGGTCAACGGCACGGTGGACGATGCTTTTGTGGAGGCGCTGGGCACGCTCTTTGTGGAAGCCATCGCCGCGCCGGACTTCACGCCAACCGCTTTGCAGCGCCTGGGAAAATCGCGCAAAAATTGCCGTTTACTGCGTATCCCTCAAGCGCATTCTCCGCGCGCCTTTGAGTTCCGCAGCGTTTTGAGCGGCTTTTTGGTGCAACAACCGGACTTGGGCGATCCCCCGGGCACGCATTGGGAAGTGGTCACCGAGCGCAAGCCCTCGGTGGACGAACTGCGCGCGATGCGTTTTGCTTGGAAGGCGGTGCAGCACGTCAAGAGCAACGCGATTGTGTTGGCCGGCCCCACCGCGACCTATGGGGTGGGGGGCGGAATGCCCAGCCGTGTGGACGCCGTGCGCTTGGCGGTGAGCAAAGCGGGCGAACGGGCACGCGGCGCGGCACTGGCTTCGGACGCTTTCTTCCCATTTCCGGATGGGATCGAGGTGGCGGCGGAAGCGGGCGTGACGTGTGTGGTGCAACCCGGCGGCTCGATCCGCGATCAGCAGGTGATCGAGGCGGCCAACGCGGCGGGGTTGGCGATGGTCTTTACCGGCGTGCGCCACTTCCGCCACTAGGGGGAAGAGTGAGGCGAAAGGTACTCTTTTTGTGTACGGGCAACTCGGCGCGAAGCCAAATGGCCGAGGGGTTGGTCAACCACTTCTTGGGCGAACGGTGGCGGGCTTTTTCGGCAGGCACTGAGCCGACCGGCCAGGTTCACCCGTTGGCCTTGCGCGTTATGGCCGAGTTGGGGATTGATATTTCGGCGCAGCGCTCTAAGCCAGCCGACGAGTTTTTAGAGTGGAGCTTTGATCTGGTGATCACGGTCTGTGACCACGCCGCCCAAAATTGTCCGTTGTGGTTGGGGCGGGGGCGCGTGGAGCACCTCGGCTTTCCCGATCCCGCCGCTGTGACGGGTGAGGAAGCGGTACGCTTGGCGGCTTTTCGGCGTGTACGGAACGGATTGCGTGCACGTGTTTTGGCGCGTCTTGCGCAGTTTGAAGCCGATTGAAACCAAAGCCGTGTGAGTGCTTTTTGGGGTTAGGGGGGAAGAAGGCGGGAGGATGTTACTTTGCTGGAAAAAACCGGATGTGCTATTCTAACGGTGATCCGGTTGAGCGGGTAAGCCCATATGATACAAACGCTGCCTGGTGGCGGCACATACAGGCAGACGTGTTCGAGTTTTAGCCGCCGTGTATATGGCAATAACATTTGGCGTGGAACAATGCTTAGCCTAGCAGCGAGGGAGGACATCTGTGGCGAGCGTAACCTATAATCACGTAACAAAGCGTTGGGGTGACTTTACCGCCGTCAACGACTTGACCATCGAAATCCCCGACGGTGAGTTTTTGGTCTTCGTTGGCCCTTCCGGGTGTGGCAAGTCCACCAGCTTGCGTATGTTGGCGGGCCTGGAAGAGATCACCGAGGGGGAAATCCTCATTGACGACCGCGTAGTCAACAATGTGCCCCCCAAAGACCGCGATATCGCAATGGTGTTTCAAAGCTACGCGCTCTACCCGCACATGACCGTTTACGAAAATATGGCTTTTGGTCTGCGGTTGCGCCGCACCCCCAAGCAAGTGATCGATGAGCGTGTGCGCTCGGTAGCGGCCAGCCTGGGCATCGAGGAATTGTTGGATCGCCGTCCGCGCCAACTTTCCGGTGGTCAGCGTCAACGTGTGGCTGTGGGGCGCGCCATTGTGCGCGAACCGGCGGTCTTTTTGCTGGACGAGCCGCTTTCCAACTTGGACGCCAAACTGCGCGTCGAAGCACGTACTTTCATCAGCAAGCTGCATCAGCGGTTGGGCACGACGTTTATCTACGTGACCCACGACCAGGTGGAAGCGATGACGATGGGCCAGCGTATCGCGGTTCTCAACGCCGGTAAGCTGATGCAGATCGACACGCCGACTCATCTCTACGACCACCCGAACAACGTCTTTGTGGCGGGCTTCATCGGCAGCCCGGCGATGAACTTCTTTGACAATTGTGACTTGGTGATGGACGGCGAGACAATGTACGTGGACACCGGCGCTTTCCGCGTGCATGTGCCGGACGAGCGCATCGAGCTATACCGTCCGTATCTGGGCAAGAAGGTGATCTTCGGTATGCGCCCGGAAAATATTGCCCATGTGGATTTCCCGCCGCCCGGTGTGGAGACTGTTGCGCCGGTCGAGGCCAATATTGACGTGGTGGAAGAGATGGGCCACGAAAAGATTCTCTACTTGGAAGAGGGCGGCAAGACTTTCCTGGCCCGCGTAGACCCGCGCGCTGACGTGCACGTCGGCCAACGTGTGCAAGTCGTTTTCAATATGGACGTGATGCACCTTTTTGACGCGGAGACCGAGCAGGCTTTGCAGTAGTGCAGACACGCTTTCCGAGCGCCTGAAAAGTCAGGACAAAATCGCCTGTGTGTTGCACAGGCGATTTTTTTAGGCATACAACCAACGGGAGATATAGGTAAGATGTTCCAAATCTCGCAGCAACGCGCAAATTCTTCGCTTATGGCGCAACTGGCCGATGAATTGTTGCCCCTTTTGGCCGGTGAGATGCGTCTGGACGCCATGACTCGTTTACTCTACAGCACCGACGCCAGCAACTATCAAATCGAGCCGCTGGGGGTGGTTTTTCCACGCAATGTTGAAGACGTGATCGCCGTACACACCCTGGCCGCGCGCTACGGCGTGCCGTTGTTGCCGCGCGGCGCGGGCACGAGCTTGGCCGGTCAGACGGTGGGCCAAGCGTTGGTGATGGACTTTTCCCGCTATATGCGCGGCGTGCGCGCGATCAACGCCGAGGAGCGCACGGTGCGCGTGCAACCCGGCACGATCTTGGGCCATCTCAACGCGCAACTTGCGCCGCTGGGTTTGATGGTCGGGCCGGACCCCGCCAGCGCCGATCGTGCTACCGTCGGTGGCTGTGTGGGCAACAACGCAACCGGAATGCACAGCATCCTTTACGGCATGTTCGGCGACCATGTACGCGCGGTGGATGTTGTGTTGACGGACGGTGAGCGCCTCCGCTTTGGGCTGGGTGCGCCGGAAAGCGCGCGCCGCGCTGCCTTGCAGGCGCGCGTTGCCGAGATCGTGCGCGCCAATCAAGACGAGATCGCTCGCCGCTTCCCCAAAACATGGCGCACGGTGGCCGGCTATGCGCTGAATAAGATCGATCCGGCGACACCGAACTTGGCGCGGCTTTTTGCGGGCGCGGAGGGCACGCTCGGGACGGTGGTGGAGATCGAGTTGGGGCTTGTGCCGCGCCCCAAACTCACGCGCATGGCCCTTCTCCACTTTGAGACCATGCGCGCCGCGCTGGAGTCTGTTCCGCGCATCTTAGAAACGCAGCCCTCGGCGGTGGAGTTGTTGGATAAAATGCTGCTGGATATGACCCGCGCCCATCCGGACTACTCCCGTTTGCTCACGTTTGTAGAAGGTGACCCCGCCGCGATCCTGATCGTGGAGTTCTACGGCAAAACCGACGGCGAGCTGACCGCCAAGATCGAGCGCTTGCGTGCGCACATGAGCGCGGGCGGTTTTGCGGGCGCGATGGTGCTTGCCCAAACCGACGAGCAGATCGCCAATGTGCTCAAAGTGCGCAAGGCGGGCTTGGGGCTGCTGATGAGTATGCGCGGCGAGCTGAAGCCTGTGCCCTTCATCGAAGACGCGACCGTGCCGGTAGAGCACTTGGCCGACTATGTGGACGGGGTGCGCGCGGTTGTGCAGGAAAACGGCGCGCGCATGGCCCTTTACGCGCACGCCAGCGCGGGCTGCTTGCACATCCGCCCGCTGTTGAACCTCAAGAGCGAGGAGGGTTTGCGCCAATATCGCGCGATTGCCGAAAGCGTGTTCGATTTGGTGGTGGGGTTGGGCGGCACGACCAGCGGCGAGCACGGCGAGGGGCTTTCGCGCGGCGAATTCAGCCGCAAGCTCTTCGGCGAGCAGATCACCGGAGCTTTTCGCCAGCTCAAGGCGGCTTTTGACCCGCAGGGCCTGATGAACCCGGGCAAGGTAGTGGACGTTGGCCCGATGGACGACCCCGCGATTTTGCGTTACGGGCCGCAATATGCCACGCCGTTTGTGCCCACCACGCCACGTTTGGACTGGTCAGCAGACGGCGGCTTCGCGGGCGCGGTGGAAATGTGCAACGGGTCGGGCGTGTGCCGCAAAGAAGGGGTCGGCGTGATGTGCCCGACCTACATGGCGACGCGCGACGAGGCCCAGTCCACACGCGGGCGCGCTAACGCGCTGCGGGCGGCCATCAGCGGCAAGTTGGGGGCGTTGGGCTTGGCCGACGAGCGGCTGCATCGCGTTTTGGACTTGTGCGTTGCTTGCAAAAGCTGCAAAGCCGAATGTCCTTCTTTGGTGGATATGGCGCGGCTGAAAACCGAAGCGCTGGCTGCTTACTACGATCGGCATCGCGTGCCGCTGCGCGCATGGGTTTTCGGCCACATTCATCGCATCAACGCGCTGGGCAGCCACGTTAGACCGCTCGTGAACGCTTTTCTACGTTCCGCTGTGGGGCGTTGGCTGCTGGGACAGATCGGGATTGCCACACAGCGCCAAATGCCGCTTTTGGCGCGGAAACGTTTCAGCACTTGGTATAAGCGCTCATATTCAGGCTGCAAAGAGCGCGAGGCAGAGTATAATAAAGAAAATTACTCTCATGTGCCGATCCTGGTCATTGACACGTACACCGAATACAACTATCCGCATTTGGGGCAAGCGGTGGCGCAATTGGTCGGAGCAGGGGGCGCGTGTCTGCGGGTGTGGGGTCCGCCGCAGTTCACTAGTAGTGGACGTCCGCTGCTTTCCAAGGGCTTCCTGGACGAAGCTAAACGCCTGGCGACGCGCAACGTGCGCCGGATGTCGCCCTTAGCGGCACGCGGAGAGCGCTTTATGCTCATCGAGCCAAGCTCTGCATCGATTTTCCGCGACGAATATCCCGACCTCGTGCCGCCGGAGCTGCGCGCAGACGCTGAGCGTCTGGCGGAAGCCATTTTGACGGTGGAAGAATGGCTGGCCGAAGCCGCCGAAGAAGGCCTTTTGAAGGCGGAGAACTTTGACCAAACGCCCGCCGAGGTACTTTTGCACGGCCATTGCCATCAACGGGCGCTTTGGGGAACGGGGGCTACGCATCGGGCGCTGGCGTTGTTGTTACCCCGTTGCACAGTGAGCGAGCCGGACGACGGATGTTGTGGCGTGGCAGGCAGCTTTGGTTTTGAGGCGGAACATTACGAGCTTTCGATGCAAATCGGCGAGTTGCGGTTTTTGCCAGCCGTGCGTCAAGCGCCGGATGCGGTCGTGCTTGCCAGCGGGGTTTCTTGCCGCGAACAGGCCGCGCACGGCGCCGACCGCCAGGCACTGCATCCGGTCGAGTTTTTGGCTTCCAGGCTACGTAAGTGAGAGGACGCGATGATTGTTACCGGAGTGATCGAGCTGCAAACGCGGGGTTTTGGACATGTGGTAGATATTACCTCGCGGGTGGCGCATGTGGTCGAAGAAAGCGGTCTGCGGGATGGGCTGGTGACGGTGTTTTGCCCGAGCGCGACCAGTGCGGTGACCACCATCGAGTTTGAAGACGGCGCGGTGCGGGACTTTCAACGCCTTTTCGATGAGATTGCCCCGCCGGACCGCGCCTATATGCACAACCGCCGTTGGGGAGACGGCAACGGGCATAGCCACGTTCGCGCAGCTTTGCTCGGCCCGTCTCTAACCGTGCCTTTTGTGGAGCGACGCATGACGCTGGGCACTTGGCAGCAAATCGTCTATGTAGACTTTGACAATCGGCCACGCGACCGCCGTTTGGTGGTGCACCTGATCGGCGAAAACTGAACGCTGCATCCGGCAAGGACTATGCTTGTTGCGCTTTGCGCGTCGGCACGTGGAACATGCGAAGGGCAAACGGCATTCGGGGAAGATGCAAATGAGCGATTTTGAGCCTTTGGCGGTGTTGGAGCAGGTCAACGCGCAACTTGCCGCCTCCAAAGATGCCCGTGTTGCGCTGTGTCAGGTGCTGGGTATTTTGGGAGATTGGTTTTCCTGTGCACAAGCGGGCCTTTGGCGTTTGGACAAAACCGGGCATATGTTGCAACTGGCAGCAACAATGCATGAGGGCGACGATTTGCCGGAGCATGTTTTGCCGTCGCAAGGTTTGCTGGCGGCGGCCCTTGACCGAGGTGAACCGGTGATGTTAGACGCGGTCAAGGCCGAAGGAGGGGACGCACTATGCCGTGAGGCGGGTTTTGTGCAGGCTTTGGCTGTGCCGGTGTGGTGGCACGGGCGGGTGGTGGGGGTGTTGGCGCTTTTTGACTACAGCGAGCGGGCATGTTCGGCGCCGGAAGTGGGGGTAGTGGGGTTGGTGGCCGGTTATTTAGGCGCGATGCTCAGCGCTGACTCGCTCACCGAAGAGCTGGCAAGCGAGCGTGAGCGCTGGCGACGTTTGCAACACACCATCCGCCGCGTGTTGACCTTGACGGACGTTGAAGAAAGTTTGCAAGAGGCGGTGGAAGCAACTCAGGCGTTAGGTTGGCACAAGGTGGCGTTGGCTATCTTCGACGGTGAGGGCGCGATAGAGCGGGTTTATGCGGTAGGCATTTCCGAAGAAGAGTTGGCCGAATATCCGACATATCTTGTTCCGGCGGCGATCTGGGCACAAGTGAACAGTGGTGCGCTGGAGTGGGCCTATCGCCAGGGGTTGTATTGCGTGTGGCCGTCCGAGCCGGATAGCTTGCGTTGGCAGCCTGACGATCTGGTTTTTGCGGTATTGCGCGTGCGCGGGGAAAAGGCGATCGGTGTGTTGCGTCTTGATGCGCCGATGGGCGGTTTACGTCCGGCGCCCGAAGCCTTGCGCCCGATTGATATTCTGGCAACGCAGATTGCGTACCTGGTGGAAAATGCGCGTTTGGTGCAACAAGCCTCTCAGTCGGCAGATATGTTGGCGCAGCAAGTGGAAGAGCTTTCTATGATGCACCGCGCAGACCGTGAGCTGAGCACGCATTTGGACGTAGATCGCGTGATGTCGTTGACGATGGACTGGGCGCTGCGGCGCACAGGCGCGGATACGGGCTTGTTGATGCTCACTACCGAGGACGGGCGCGGCCTGATCCCCTCGGTGACGATGGGCTACATTGATTACGACATTTTCCCTTACGACGTCCAACACCCCTTCCCAATCGAACAGGGTATCATGGGCCGCGCGGCACGTACCGGAAAGGCGCAATTGGTGCGCAATGTGCGCGCCGACCGCGACTATATCCCCTTCATTCCGGCAGCGCGCTCTTTCCTTTCCGTGCCGCTTTCGATGCGCGGTGAGGTGTTGGGCGTGTTGGCGTTGGCTTCTGCACAGTTGGATGCTTTCGACGAGGCCGACGTGCACTTTTTGGAGCGCTTGGGGCGGCGAGCGGCGGTTGCATTAGATAACGCGCGTTTGTTCCGCCGCGTAGAGCAGATGGCAAACGATATGGCAACGCTGTATTTTGCGACCCAGGCCATCACTTCTACGCTGGAGCGCGACGCGATGCTTCAGCGTATCGCGGAGGCTATGACGACGGCTTTGGAGTGCTCCAGCGCCATCATTTTTGACTATCAACCCGCCGCTGTTGATGTGCAGGTTTTGGCCGTCTATCGTTTGGAAGAAGCCGTTGAGTCACGCGAAGTGTTGCCGGAAGTGCAGGAAACGATCCCCATCCCTACGTTTCCCGCGTTGCAAACCGTCATCGAGCAACAGTCGCCGATGGTGTTGCGCGTGGCCGACCCCTCCATTTCTCAACTGGATCGCCAGTATATGCTGGAAGACCGCATCCACACCATGATCTTTTTGCCGCTGTTGACCCAGGACGAGCTGTTGGGTGTGGCTGTGGTGGTCGAAGGGCGGCACGATCGCGTTTTTTCTCCGAACGAGATTTCCAAAGCCGAAACACTCGCCAGCCAAGCGGCGGTCGCGCTGCGTCAATCTATGCTCTATAGTGAAGTGTTAGAGCTGGAGAAACTAAAGTCTGAGATGATCCGCATGGCCTCCCATGATTTGCGCAATCCGCTCAACAACATCATGGGTTATATCGAGTTGTTGGCCTATAGTTTGTCGCCGGACGGGCCTACGCCGGACCAAGAGCAATATTTGGACAATTTGCGCCGCAGCGCGCAAACGATGGGGTCGCTGTTGGAAGATTTGCTCACGTTGGAACGGATCGAAAGCCAGCGCGAAGAAGGGTGGACGACGTTTGACTTTGCAGGCTTGGTGACCGAGGTAGTGGAAGAGCACCGCTCTAGCGCTGAGCTAAAGCAACACGCGCTACGTTTTTTCTGCCCGCCCGGGTTGCCCTCGGTACACGGGAGCGTGATCCAAATTCGCCAGGCAGTCGCTAACCTGGTGAGCAATGCCATCAAGTACACGCCGGACGGTGGAGAGATTCGGGTGGTGCTTTCTTGTGACGGCGAACGTTTGATGTTGGAGGTGATCGATAACGGTTATGGCATCTCCAAGGAACGGCAAGCGCGCATCTTTGAGCGTTTTTACCGTGCGAAAGAGCCGGGCACCGACCATATCAGCGGCACGGGGTTGGGCTTGAGTTTGGTCAAAACGGTGATCGAGCGACATGGTGGGCAGGTGTGGTTCACCAGCGAGCTTGGCGAAGGAAGCACCTTCGGTTTTTGGCTTCCGGCGGTGCTTTCGGAAGAGTAAGCTCGCAAAAAACGGCATTTCCGGGAAGGGCACAGGGAATGAACTGTGACGAGATCGTCATTATGATTATGAGCGGCCCGGACGACGGACGCGAAATTCGCTTGTGTCGTGCCGAGGGGGACGGACACGTCGGCACGGACGGCATGTGGATTTTGCTTTTGGGGCGGCGCGACGATTGCGATATCAGCATCCCTTTTGACACCCAAATTTCCCGTCGCCACGCTATGTTGCGTGTTTCGCCAGACGGTCAACTCTGGTTAAGCGATGTGGGCAGTTTGAACGGCACATTTATCGAGACCGAGCGCGTTGTCGAGCCAACGTCACTGCGGTGCGGGCAGTTTTTCCGCCTGGGGCGCACCTGGTTTCGTGTGCAATCTATAGAGGGTGAGGGGGCGTAGTGGTAACGTTGCTGGAAATTTTGACGCTGGCGCAACGTGAATCTGCACACCAGCATCATTTCTTTATCGGGGTGGAACATCTTTTCCTTGCTTTGACTTATATTAAGGACGGTCTGGCTTCGGCAGCGCTCGTACAAGAAGGAGTTTCGGCGCGTTTTGTGCGCTACAACATTAGAGAAACCGTTGGGCGCTATGAAAATCACCGCTATTGGTTGGGGTTTCCGGAAACGCCACGCGCAGCTATTGTCCTGGACGTTGCGCGCCATCACATCGCCGAGGGGATAGAGCCGGAACGCGCGTTGTTGCTCGCCATCCTGGACGAGGGCGACAGCGTGGTGACGCGCGTTTTAGACGAGCTGGAAGTGGATATCGAAGCACTACGCCGAACCATTTTGAAGCCCGATGCCGTGCCCGTTTTACAAAGGCCGCCTATTCCTGTACACAACACTATTGAACTCGACCCGCGCAAGGTGCAAGTGTTGCAGGCCATGTTCTGCGACTATGAGCAGGTAGAGGTACTCCGTGAACTGGACGGGGGATATGGCGCGGCACAAGTGTTATTGGTGCGCCCTGTGCGTTCAGACCGTCACCCTGAGCCGCTTGTCGTGGTGAAATTAAACGATCGCCGCTCGGTTTTGCACGAGCGACGGCGCTACGATTTGCATGTGCGCCATATCTTGCCACCCCACGCCGCACGCCTTCTCGACGCGCCCACCGTGCCCGACGGAACTCCCTACGGTGGCCTGAAATATAGCTGCCCTCTACCGGATGTAGGAGAAGTGGTGAGCTTGGAGGAATTGGCGCTGCAGTTGCGTGTAGATGACGTTAGCCACTTAATACGCGGCTTGTTTGATAAATTTGGGCCTACCTGGTGGCAACAACATCAACCTTACCAATTCGGCGTATGGCGCGAATATGAGCATGTTTTGCCGCCGGCGCTGGTGGTCGAGGCGCTGCCGCACGCGCGGTTGGGCGCCACCGGACGCCGATTAACCCCAGGGGACAAGTGGAGTCGGGATAATTGGGTGTCGCCCGGAGAAATGGTGGCATTGCATCATTTTGTGGTGCAAAAACTGGACGTGGAACACGATGTTCTTGCGTTGGCTGCGGGTTTGCAATCTCAAGCCGTAAACCGTGCCAGCAAGGTTGAGGTACGCGGTTTGGGGCTGGAGCCGGGCTTTATCGATCGGGGCGAGGTGATGGAAGAACTGATCGGGCGAGTGGTCAACACCCGTGAGGGGCTGCTATGGGATGCCGTTTTGTCCCTGACGCCGCCTTTTGCGCCGGACGTGGACGTTATTCCCTCGGGGGACGCCCGCGTGCCCGATCTGCCCAATCCGATCAAGGCGCTCAGCCACTTGTTAGAACGGCAGGTGAGCGGCTATCTTTCGACGATTCACGGCGATATGCATGTGCGTAATGTGTTGGTCGGGCAGCGTAACGAGCCGTGCTTGATCGATTTTGCTCAGGCGAGGGAAGGCCACGTCCTTTTTGACTGGGCGCTTTTGGAAGTGAGCTTGCTGGTCTACGTCGTCGCCCGTTTTGCGCCCTCAGGTTGGGATGGGGCGTGGCAAATTGTGGCGGCGTTGCAAGCGTTGAACCAGGGCGGCGAAGTCCCCTTTGATCGGGTGTCTAAGGAAGTGGGGCAGGCGCTTTCTATGATTCAGACGGTGCGCGAGGTGGTGCGCAGGTGTCTGTACGAGGAAAATTTTTGGACGGAGTATGATATTGCGCTCATTTTGTTAGCTCTGCGCACTTTGCGCTGGCAGACGGTTTCTCAAGACGGGCGTCGGGTGGCTTTTTTGATGGCGGGGTTGGCTTTGCAGGCCGTGCATGAGAGGGGAGAGCGGAGTTCCTCCACGCCCAACCCTTTGCGTGCCCCAGATTGAGCGCTCAGCGGCAGCGCACACTGGCCGCTTGGGCTGAGCCGTCCGGCTGCACCGTGATCTCCCAGCATGGGCGCGTGGGTGTGTAGCGTGTTTCGGGCAGTTCGACCGTGATCTGCACCTGGTCGAAAAGTGGCTTGCTGCCCGAAAAGTCGTAGTAGGCCGTGCCCTCGGTTTGACGTAGCACGAGCACGTATTCACGGGCGAACCGCGCGTTTTCCAGCATATGGCCGAGCGACGTAGCGCGCCGATAGGCATCCACGAGTGTCCACGTGGCAGGCCCTGTAAGTTGCACACGTGCTCCGTTGAGTTCCATCGTCAGCGTGGCGTGGCTTTTTGGCCCCAACCGCACGGTGCTACCGACGGGGAGCGCGAGCGTGGTTTCGGTAGGCAGCGGGGCGGGGGGCTGCCCTTGACGAGTGTATGTGCCTTCGCCGCGCGCGTCCAGCAACAACGCGCCGAATGCAACGTTATACGGCACAACCAACGAGATGATCAGCGCCACGACCCCGACGCCGATCACCCCCAGGAGTGCCAGTAAGACGGTCAAACGAGTGCGATCCACCTCTGGCCTCGCTTAACGACGCGCCCAACTGGGGAGGTCGGTGCGATACTCTCCGCTGCTGTAAACGTAAACCCAGGCGTCTTGATATGCTTCGGGGCTGGTCCACTGATAGAGCCACCAAGCATCCATGATCGAGAGATTGACGCATCCGTGACTTTGACGATAGCCAAAGCGGTCGTGCCAATAGGTGCCGTGTAGCCCAACGTCGCCGTTGAAATACATCACATACGGCACTTCTTCGATAAAGTAAAAATCCGGCTGTCCGCTGGCCCCGCTCATGCGCGTTGCCTCGTAGCGCTCGTAGATGCGGAAAAGGCCTTCCGGAGTGCTCCATCGGGGCAGGCCCGACGAGATCAGCGTGGCGAAAACCATTTTGTCGCCTTCATAGGCGACGGCGGTTTGTTCGTAAAGGTCAACGGCCACCCAACGATCGTTCGGGCCGATTTCGGATGGGCGCTCAATAGGTTTGACTTTGGCTACGCGGATTTGCTGCACCCATTGGTCGGGGCCGACCAGATACCATTCCCAGCCGTCCACGATCTCCGTGCCGTAAATATTGAGCAACGTATAGCGCTCGATCTTCTCGGCGTTTTCGTCCTGGGGGCCACCCGGGTAGCGGCTGGGGCGTGCTTCGGCCAACATCCAAGCGAAGGGGCGCACCGGTTGGCGCGTGATCTCCACGCCGGAAAATTGAGACACGTCCGCCCAAGTAATGTGTTCTTCCTTCACCCATTGGCCGTAATTGATTTGGATGAAGCCGTCTTTGGCGTTGATGATGGTGACGTAGTTATAGCCCGCGTCGAGTTCGCCGATCGGGTTGCCGTTGGGCGCGTCGTAGATGACCACGTGGCCCACCATACGCCGATAGGCGCGGGTCCAGACTACGTCTTCGTTGTAGGGCACTTGTTGCACGTCCGGCGCGGGGTCGCGTGCTATCTCTGCTTCGGCGGCGCGCAATGCCAGCGCGTCTAGCCCTGTGTCCGGCAGACAGTCCGGGTCAACGGACGCTTGGCCGGTTAGTGTGGCGGCGGCGAACTGTTGTGCGCAATGCTCATCGTCACGATTGCCCGGGAAGGCGCGTGCCGGCGCGGTGGGGAGTCCCTGTGTGGTGAGAACGACGGCGATCAGCAGCGCAAAAAACAGGTTTCTCCGGTGAGCGCGCATAGGTTTTCCCTCCAAGGTCTGCACATCTTCGGGTAGAGCATAGCAGCGTTCGGGTTGTGGGTCAACGGCGTTTACCCTGTGGACGGGCAACGCTTGGTTGGGCTTGGACGTGCCGTTCGCCGCGACATTGCGGGCCGTTTTGCGTATATTCTGCTGGAAGTCCCACTTGAGGGGATGTGTGGTTGCGACAGATTGAGGGGTAACTGATGAACGACCTGACGAACGGGCAGGCTGCCGCGCGCCGTGTGGTTTTGCGCGCTACAAACCTGACAAAAGATTTACCGCTGGGCGCGGTGGTGGTGCACGCCGTGCGCGGTGTGGATATGGACGTATACGAGGGGGAGATGGTGGGCATCGTTGGGCCTTCCGGCAGCGGCAAAAGCACGTTGCTGGGGCTTATCGGCGGCTTGGACGCCCCGACCACCGGGCGCATCGAGATTGACGGCGTGGATGTCACCAACATGAGCGAAGGCAAGCTCACCGAGGTTCGCAACGAGAAGATCGGCTTCGTCTTCCAATTCTTCAACCTTATCCCAACGCTCACCGCGCTGGAAAACGTGATGCTTCCGATTCAGTTTGCGCGCAAGCCCAAGTTTAATCCCGAAAAGCGCGCCCGTGAGCTTTTGGAGCTGTTGGGGCTGGGCGACCGCATGAAGCACCGCCCGATGGAGCTTTCCGGCGGGCAACAGCAGCGCGTCGCCATTGCGCGGGCGCTGGCGAACAATCCACCACTGCTCTTGGCCGACGAACCGACCGGTAATTTGGACTCCGAGGCTTCGGCGGTGGTGTTGCAGGCGCTGCGGGACGTGTGGCAAGAAACGGGCACGACGATTGTGTTGGTGACGCACAACTTGGAGCTGGCGCGGCAAATGGAGCGCGTGCTGCATTTGGTAGACGGGCGAATCGTGCGCGAAGAAAAGGGGGCGGCGTGATGAACGGACGGGCGACGCGCGCCTGGGCTTTTGGGCGCTTTGCTTTTGTGCACGCGCTGCGCGATATGTGGCGCAACCGTTCGCGCACGGCTTTCGCGCTGATTTGCGTGGCGACGGGCGTGGCGGCGATTGTCGCTTTGCGCACCCTGGCGCTGATGATCGGCGACGAGATGACCACCAACCTCGCGCAATCCAATCGCGGAGATATTCACGTCTATGCCTCCGATGGGACGCCGGAACTGATGCAAACGGACGGCGGGATGCCGGTTTTTACGGAGGAAACCGTCGGGGTGATGCGCAATTGGGCGCGACAAGAGAGCGTGGAAATTTCGCTCGGGCGTAAACAGTTTGAACAACTCAGCGCCGAACCAAATGGCACGCCGCATTCTGCCGCCGTCATGCTGTTGGGGGTTGAGCCACAGCGCTACCCCTTCTATGACACCATCACTACGACACAGCCCGACGGCTTGACGCTGGCCGAAGTGTTCGACCGTCCCGTGCCAGAAGGCACATATCCGATCGTGATCTCCAACGCGCTGGCCCGCTCGACCAGGCTCGGCGTGGGGGTGGGTGACGAAGTGCAAATCGGCAGCTCGGACGCGCGTTTTGTGGTGGTCGGTGTGTCTCAAGAAAACGCCGAAACCGTTGTCACCGCGCCGGAAACGTTCTTTTGGGACTATGCCTATTTGCGCATCGAAGACTTGACGGCGTTGGGGCTTGCGCCTTTGCCCACCGATGTTTACTTCAAAGTCCCCCGAGGCCGAGATATTGCCGAAGCGGAAAAGAGCCTGATCGCCTTTTTGCAAGCGCACTACGGCGCAGACGCCACCGATTTTGACGCCGAGCTGAACCGCGCCACCGTGCCGGAGTTAGCCGAACAAAACGGCGAAACGGCGAACACCATTGACGATTTGATTCTGGTGATGGGGCTTTCGTCGTTGCTGATCGGCGGCATCGGCATCATCAACACGATGTTGGTGGTGGTCAACCGCCGCACGCTGGAGATCGCGGTGCTCAAGACGCTGGGGCTAAAAGGCTCGCGCGTGACGTTCCTTTTCTTGGTCGAAGCGTTGCTGATGGGCGTTATCGGCAGTTTGCTGGGGTTGGTGTTGGGTGTGTTGCTCAGCTATTCCATCCGCAACGTCGGCGAGGAAGCTCTCCGCGTGAGCTTGACCTGGCGTATCTACCCCGAAGCGTTGGGGAGCGGGATGATCTTGGGCGTGGTGGTGACGGCGCTTTTCGGCTTTTTGCCCACGCTGATCGCGGGGCAAGTGCGCCCCGCGATCGTACTGCGTCCCAACGAAGCGCAGATGCCCGCCGCTGGCCTTTTACAAACGCTGTTCGCGCTGTTGGCGATGATTGTGGTGTTGGGCGTGTTGGTCAACAGCATCGTTGGTGAAGCCTTTAGTTACAGTCCGGTGTACATGATCGCGGGCGGGGGCGCGTTGGTGGGGCTTTTCGCCGGCGTGATCCTCGCCAACACGCGCTTAGGGCAACCTTTGCCGGACTACTACCAATTTCGCCTGGCGCGCCGCTACGAACGGCTGGAAAACGCGCTGTTGCGTTGGGTGGGGGCGCTTTTCGGCGGGTTGCCGTTGCGTTCTTGGGAAGGCTTGCCTCGCCCCGAGCGTGGGCGGCGCGCCATCACCGCAGGGTTGCGCGGCTTGCGGCAAATTGTGCTGCTTTACGGCGCGCTGGCGATCGGCGCTTTGGTTGCTTCCGGCATCATGGCGCTGGCTGCGGAATTGTGGAGGCCGATGGGCTTGGGCGAGACCAAGCCTGTTCCGGACGTGCTAAGCGCGGTGCAGTCCGGCGTATGGGGCTGGGTGGCGCTCTGGACGCTGCTCGTGTTGATCGTGGGCGGGGTGGTGCGCTGGTTCGGGCGACCGCTGGCGGGCCTGATCGCGCTCGGCTCGCTGGGCGTGACGTTGGGCGGCGCGCTGAGTTTTGCGTTGGGCGGCGCGTTGGAAGCGACGCTTGGCGGCACGAGCTTTTGGGACGCTCTGGCCCGCTTTTCGACCGGCATCGTGCTGGTGGAGGGCGCATTCGCGGCGCTGGGCGCGGTTTTCGTGGCGTTCTGGGTGTTGGTGTGGGCGCTGGGCAAAGTACCGACCGTGCTACTGCTCGGCTTGGTGAGCGTGGTGGTGGTCGGTCTGGGCGTGAGTGTGGCGGCTGCTGTGGCTATGCTGGGGCAGGCGGCGCTATTTGCTCTGATCGCGCTGGCGGCGTTGGCCTGGCTGAGCGTGCGGCTGGGGCTATGGGGACGTTTTGCGCCCTCGGCGGAAGTCACAACGCTGGGCGCACCGACCCGCCGGGCGCCCGCAGTGGAGCAGGTAGCGCGCCAAGCCTCACCGGCTATGCTGGGCACGGCGGCGCTGGGCGGTGGTTTTTTGCTGCTGAGCAACGGGCGACAGATCGGCTTGTTGATTGTGTTGGCGCTGGTGGTTGCGTTGTGGTGGCGTTTGCGGCGGCATTATCGCGTGGACGGACATTTGGTCAAGCGCGAGATCGGCGGACGCCGTGCGCGTGTGGCTTCGACGCTTTTGGGGCTGACGGTGGGGTTGGCCGGTTTGAGCTTGGTGGCGCTGACTACCGACGCCGTGAACTATTTGCTGCAATCGCAGATGAACGAAACCATCGAGGGCAACTTGATCGCGATCAGCCCTTTGCCGGATCATATGGATGAGATGGACGCTGCCTTGCGCGATCTTGACGATGTGGAAAGTTACGCCGTCTTCAGCACCTATGATGCGGTGTTGTTACAGGTCAACGGCGAGCCTGTGGTGTCGAATATCCCCGAGCATCGTCGCCAGCGCGCCGAAAATAGCAACTGGGACTATCCGGACGAGGGCATCGCTACGGCGATCACCGAGCGAATGAACGTAGAGAATGTGCCGGACTATCGTATGGTTGCAGGGCGCAACTTGGGGCCGCAGGATGTCGGCAAACCGCGCGTTATCCTGCGAGAATCGTTTTTCTCTCAACAGTACGGTATTGATGTTGGGGATAAGCTACTGTTTTTGCTGCGCGACGGGCAGGGGAAAGATGACGAGATACGCATGGAATTTGAGGTCATTGGCCTCATCTCGCGTAATTCCCAACAAAACGGTCTAGAAGCAGCAGGCGATATGTTCTCGGTGGCGCCGGGCGTGCTTTCGGACGCAGGCGTCAAGCCACAGATGACCGTGGCGATTG
>JALSSH010000149.1 GCA_026984385.1 Ardenticatenia bacterium
TGAAATATTGCTCGGCTTCCGGCGCGACGCCGGAAGAGGCGCTCCGCGAGGTGCTGAAAGCCAAAGCGCTGTGGCTAGAAGCAGCCCGCCGCCACCACAAGCCTATCCCTGAGCCGCGCTACCGTCCCGCTATTTACCAACTCAGCGGCTGAAGCGCGCGCGTAGGGGAGGCGCGGTGTGGGCGGCGCGTGCGCGTATACTTGAGGCGGGCTATAACCGAGTGTCGGCATAGATGGCTCGGAGGCTTACCGATAGCACACCGAGCGCGCACGGATTGGATAAAATCGAAGAGGCAAAAGAGCACACATAAAGGAGGGCGCGTGATGACCCTTGAGGAGCGTCTTCAGCAAGCGATCCACAAGTTGCCTGATGCATACCGAGAGGAACTGTGGGACTTTGTTCAGTACCTTATGATGAAGGCGGAGCGCGCAGAGCGTGCGGAGTGGGCGGCTTTGTCTTTGAGTTCGGCGCTGCGCGGCATGGAAGATGAGCCTTCTCCGTATACCTTGGACGACCTCAAGGTGCGGTTCAAGTGAAACGCGCAGGGCAAGTTGTGCTGTTTCGCTTTCCCCAAACCGATCAAGAGACGATTGGCAGCTTGGTTGACGGACGCTCTCTGACCGCCTAAGTTTTTTCGATCCTGCCGTGTGGAACGCGATAGAGCGAGAAGTGGCGCGCGTAGGGGAGGCGCGGCGTGGGCGGCGCGTGCGCGTCCGCAAAAATCGGCGTACAATAGGCCCGTGAAGGTCGTCAGGTTCGCAAGTCCAAGAACTCACGGAGCGGGACATGCCAGGAAATCGCCAAATTTACGAACAAGCTATGCAAATGGGCCATAACGCCGCCTGGGAACAGGATTGGGACAAGGCCATCGCCGCCTACGGGCGCGCCGTCCAAGAGATGCCCGAAGACCCCGCCGCCCACAACAGCTTGGGGTTGGCTTTGCTCCAAGCGCGCCGCTTGGAAGACGCGCTCAAAGTCTACACGCGCGCTCACCAACTCGCCCCAGACGACCCGATCCCGCTGGAAAAAAGCGCCGACGTACTCGAACGGCTCGGCAGGCTCAAGGAAGCGGCCCAGCAGTATATCAACGTGGCGGAAATTTACCTGGCCCAGCGCGATCTGGAAAAAGCTATCGGCAACTGGGAACGCGCCACCCGCCTCACCTCCGGGTTGGTGCAAATTCATCAGCGCCTGGCGCTCGCCTACGAGCGCACCGGTCGGCGCAAGGCCGCCATCCGCGAATATTTGACGCTGGCCTTCAACTTCCAGCGCGCCAATCGCTCCGACTTGGCGAAACAGGCCGTGCAGCGCGCTTTGCGGCTTGAACCGAACAACCCCCAGGCGCTCAACACCTTGCAGGCGATTGAAGCGGGCGTGCTGATCTCGCCGGACGTGATCGAAATGGCCGAAGCGCCCGCGCCCGCCCCCTCGCCGGACTTCAGCGATGAGGAAGCCGAAGAGGAAAGCTCCGCCTATGGCCCGGGGGAGGCCAACCCACAAGGCCCCATCGGCGAGGCGGTGGAGTTGGCGTTGGAGGCGCTGGCAAGCTACGTCTTTGAAAGCGGCGAGCTTTCCGAAGGCATGATGCACATCATGCAGGCGATTGACTATCAGCGCCAAGAGCTGACCGCTGAGGCCATCGGCGAATATGAGCGCGCGCTTTCGGCCAAGTCCGAGCACCCCGCCGTGTATTTGAACTTGGGCGCGCTCCACTTGGCCCAACGCGATTGGAACAAAGCGATTAAATATCTGGAGCAGGCCGCCGAAGACGAGCAATTGGTCGCGGGGGCGTTGCACGGCTTGGCCCAAGCCTATCGCGCCAAAGGCAAGCCCCGCGAAGCCGCCCGTCACCTGATCCGCGCGCTGAAGCATATTGACGTCGGGCTGGCGATGGGCGAGTCCGAAGCGCACCAGATCACCACCACCTACGATAACCTGCTCGCCAGCGTAGACCGCGCGGACAAAATGCTGCTTCAGCGGCTGGCGGAAAGTTTTTTGGAGCGGCTGACCGGCCCCACCTGGAAGCAGCGCGTCGCCAAAACCCGTCGCCAACTGGAAGAGGAGATCACGCTCGACAAGCCCGAGGACTTGTTAGAGACGATGATCTACATTGACGACGACGTGACCGAACAGCTCAACTTGATCGATCAATACCTGAGCCGAGGGCTTTACACCCTGGCGCTGGACCAAGCCCAATATTTGTTGGAGTCCGCGCCGGAGTTTTTGCCTGCCCATCAGCGCATCGGCCAAATTTTGCTGGAAAAGAACAACATCCCCGCCGCGATGACCAAATATAACTTGGTGGCGGAAACCTACGAGCTGCGCGGAGATTTGGAGCGCGCCGCCCAAATCTTGCGCGAGGCGCTGCGCATTGCCCCGATGGACGTGGCGTTGCACAAGAGCCTGATCGATCTGTTGGAACAACAAGAGCAGTGGGACGATCTGCTGGAGCAGTATATTGACCTGGCCGACGCGCACTACCAGCTCAGCGACCTGGACGCCGCCCGCAGCACCTATGAGGCCGCGATCCAACTGGCGGAGCGGATCGGCGCGCCCCAAGAGCGCACCTTGCATATGTTACACCGCCTGGGCGAAATTGACGTGCAACGGCTGGACTTGCGCCGCGCTATGCGCACCTATGAGCAGATCCGCAAGATGGCCCCAGACGACGAGCGCGCCCGCCGCGCGTTGGTTGACCTCAACTATCGCCTCAACGACCCGCTTTCGGCCATCCGCGAGCTGGACGGCTTGCTGCGCGTTTACGCCAAGCAGCACCGCGCAGGCGAAATTATCCGCGTGTTGGAAGAGCTTTCCACGCGCTACCCGAGCGATATGGGCTTGCGCTCGCGCCTGGCCGCCGTCTATCGTCAGACGGGCAACATCGAGAAGGCCGTCGAGCAACTGGACGCGCTGGCCGAGTTGCAATTGGAAGCAGGCTTGCACAGCGACGCGCTGGTCACCATTCGCCGCATCGTCTCGCTCAACCCGCCGCAAGTGGAAGACTACAAGCGCTTGTTGCAACAGCTCAGCGGCTAGAGGGCGACGGGCTTTTCGGGACCGCTCCCGTATCCCTTCGGCGGAGCAGGGGGGCACTGGGGAGCTTCGGCAAGTGGGGGGCACTTGTTTCGGGTCGTGGCAATGCACCCTGTGGGATAAGTTATGCGCATCATCTGGACGCTGGAAACGTTTAGTTGGAACGACGTGCCGGACGTGCTCGTCGTGGCTTTGCTGATCTTTGCGGTCGGGCAGCTTTTGCGCGGCACTCAGGCCACCTCGCTGGTGCGGGGGACGGTGGTGGTGCTGTTGACCTTTGGGCTGCTGACGACCGTTTTAGACTGGGTGGCGTTTCGCTGGCTTTTTAACCACTTGGTGACGATGTTGGTGGTGGCGTTGCCGGTGATCTTTCAGCCGGAGCTGCGCCGCGCGTTGGAAAGAGTGGGACGGACGGGGGTCAGCACGTTGTTTCGGCGCGTGCCCGCTTTTTCTGAAGACGAGCAGGTGATCGAGGCGATCTGCGCCGCCGCCGAGCGCCTTTCGGAGCGTCGGCACGGCGCGTTGATCGTACTCGAACGCAGCGACCCGCTCGACGAGTTTATCGCCACCGGCGTCCCGCTCGATGCGCTGGTCAGCCCGCAACTTTTCCTGACCGTGTTTTGGCCCAAAACCGAGTTGCACGACGGCGCGGTCATCATTCGCGAGGGGCGGGTGGCGAGC
>JALSSH010000150.1 GCA_026984385.1 Ardenticatenia bacterium
GGGCGGGGGCGCTGCCCCCGCACCCCCGCAAGGGGCGCGAGCGCCCCTTGACCCCGCCGCGCGAGCGCTGCGCGTTCGCGCGGCACGGTGAGCGCGGAGCTTGGGCGAACGGAGAATGCCCGCTGCCGTTGAGCGTCCGCCGTCGGGGGCGCGCGTTCGCCGCAAACGTCGGGCTGCCGGCAGGCGTGCACTCCGCGAGGCGCGCGTCAGCGCGGCTCGCGGGGGGTGCAGGGGACGTCGTCCCCTGCTGGGGGCGCGGGGGCAACGCCCCCGCCCCAAACATCCACACGTAGCGAGGAGTAAAACTTGTGAACGTGCTATTCATCGCCGCCGAAATGCACCCCTTCGCCAAAACCGGCGGTCTGGGGGACGTGGTCGGCAGTTTGCCGCGCGCGTTGCGTCAAAAAGGCGTGGACGCGCGCGTGCTGATGCCGCTTTACGGGCCGGTGCGCGCCAAGTTCGGCGAGCGCTTGGAGCACCTGTTCCACTTCCGATTCTCGCGTCCCCCGGGCACGGCGGACATTGCCATTTACCACACCGAGCAAGAAGGCGTGCCGGTTTACTTCCTGGAGAGCTGGCCGTTTTTCGGCCAGGGGCACAGCGTTTACACGGATTTGAACTGGGATCGCAAGCGCTACGTTTTTTTCAGCCAGGCGGCGATGGCGCTGGCTTGGGAGCTGGGCCAGGGGCGGCATGACGGCGTCCCCTGGTTTCCGGACGTGTTGCACGTTCACGATTGGCATACCGCGCTCGTGCCGTTTTTGCTCCACGAGGCGCGCGCGCACGGCGTAGGCTGGGAACACGTCGCCAGTGTGCTGACCATCCACAACATGGGCTACCAGGGGTGGGAGGCGGGCGGTTATTTATGGGAGGCGGGCGTGCCGCCGCGCACGCATCCGGACTTGGTCTATCAGCGCAAAACCGACAACCTGCTGGGCATCGGCATCGCCTACGCGGACAAGCTGAACACGGTCAGCCCCCGCCACGCGCTGGAGCTACACTATCCACGCTTCGGGCAGGGGCTGGAAGGGCTGATCCGTGCCCGTGACGCGGACTTCGTCGGCATCCTCAACGGGCTGGACACGGCGCGCTTTAACCCCGCCACCGACAGCTATTTGTCCTACCGCTACGACGTGCGTACCTTCCGTGAGGCGCGTCCGCAAAACAAACGGGAGCTGCAAGCGGCGGTCGGGTTGGCGCAAAAGCCCGAGCTGCCCGTGATCGGAATTGTGAGCCGTCTGGTGGAACAAAAGGGTTTTGACTTCGCGTTGCCGGGTTTGCGGCGGCTGTTGGCTGAAAGCAACGCGCAGTTGATCGCGTTGGGCCAGGGCAAGCCGGAGATCGAGCACGAGTTCCGCAAATTGGAATGGGACTTCGGCTGGAAGTGCCGCGCGGTGATCGACTTTCGCGTCGGGTTGGCGCAGCTTATTTACGCGGGCGCGGATCTGATCTTGGTGCCGAGCCGCTACGAGCCTTGCGGCCTAACGCAAATGATCGCCATGCGCTATGGGGCGTTGCCGGTGGTGCGAGAAACGGGCGGGCTTGCGGACACGGTGGAAAATTATGACAACGGCGCGGCGGAGCGTGGCACGGGGTTTGTGTTCCTCTTTGAAGAGCCGGACGCGGTGCGCAAGACGTTACACTGGGCGCTGGAAACGTACAGGGCGCGGCGGGTGGCCTTTGAGCGAATGCAGGAGCGGGCGATGCGCCGTGACTGGAGCTGGGCGGGGCCGGTGCGGCAATACGTGGCGCTGTACGAGGGCGCGCTGGGGAAGAGAAGGAGATAGCACATCACCAACTTTCCACGCTCAGCCCTTCAACTTCGCGGAAATGCGCGTCTCGCGTGACCACAACCAAGTCGTATTGTAAAGCGATTGCCGCGATCCAAATGTCGTTTTCTGGGATAGGGCGGCCCTTGAGCCGTAGTCGGTGACGAATGCTCCCGAAAAATCTAGCGGTTACTTCGTCACAGCAATTTACCACGCATCGGGGTCTACACGCTCACAATCTTCAATCGCTTCTTCCATGCGTCGCAGGTCTTCCAGCGGAATTTGTCCCGCAAACTCCAACAGCACACGGAAAGGCGTACCAGGTGGACGAGTCAGATGATGCAAAAAATGCCAGCACCTGCCGCTTACGCGCTGTATCTAGACGCTTCAACTGTTCGGCAATTTGCGCGTCCAAAGCCGGTTGTGTCATAGTCACCTCCTCTACGCCCAGTTTATGCGCAGAATTGCGCAACGGCAAGCCCCTAAACATGACGACGCGGAGTCTAACGAGGCCGAAGTGGATCAAGAAAAGCCTTACCGGAAAGGGAGGCTCGTTTGTGGGTTAAAACTCATCCACCTCAGCGTAAAGATCGGGGAAACGATGGCGGACTAAGCGAAACTTCGTGCCGTGATTGTGCCCGGTGCGCGCGTCAAAGTCCACCTTGACATAGCCATTTTCCAGCCCGCGCAGTAAGCCCTCTAGACGAAAGCGGCGCAGGATAAAAAATTGAGAATAGCGGAAAAACTCCTGCCCATTCTCACGCTTGGCTTCTGCAAGCACAAAAAAGCAGTTCAGCAGTTTTGTCCCCGCCTTGTGCTCTAGGTCATCAAAGCCCCAATAGGGTTGAGGGTCTAGCTCACCCAAGCCGGTTCGTTCCTCCACTGTTGCCAGCCATTCCCTGTGCCGTGCATCTACGACGCTGGCATCAAACGAAATAAGCACTTTGCGTGCTCGGCGGTCAACCACCACGCCAAAACCGCGATCACTACGTCCTGCTCCGCTAATAGTCTGGCGAAAGCTCATTTCCCCTGCAGGATACTTGCGCCCGGCTTCCTTGTGCGGCCAACCGTACTTGGGCAAAAGCACCTTAGGCACAAACCGCATCGCGCGGGGGGATGGTTCCATATGAAAAAGCGTCACCGGCGAGGAACTGTCCGCTCGTTGGCACTTTAGCTCCCATTCGGCAGCATTGGGAATGGGTAAATTGTTTTCCTCAATGCCGAGCAAATCCTCTAACGTATTGCCGACGGCCCCGGAATTACCCGGACGGGCACTTGGTATCCAGCCCTGCTCACGAAGACGGCGCAGTTCGGCAATCAATGACTCTTTGGTATACATTTTCATTGTGGAGGCCGCCAGAAATCCAGCAGATATTCAAAAGTCGTGCCCATCGTGATGTAATTGGACGGCCAGCCGAAAATACCGACTCGGTTCACGATGTTGGTGCGGTCCCAGATAATTACGTTGCGCAGCTCATAGCCGCGCGCCCGCAGCTCGTTGATCAACGCGACGTGAATGGTGATGCGCTGATTTTCCCACCACATATCCGGCACGTTGATCACACAGTGCCCCTTCGGGCGCAATAGGGGCAACAGCCCCTCGAAGATATCGCCCATCGCCTGGGTATAGGCTTCCAGAGACATCGTGCCCAGATCGCGTGGGTCTTGGGAGTATTGCTCCACCTTGCCGAACTGCTCATTTTTGCGCTCGTTGCCTCTGCGGGATTTATTCTTACGCTTGCGGTTGAGCAAATTGGCGTAAGGCGGCGAAGTCCAAATCAGTTTGACCGATTCCGGTGCTAGGTATTGCGGGATAGCGCGGGCGTCATCTTGGACGGCGATCTGTTGGGCGCGATTGAACAGGTTGTTGCTGCGCAACCGCTCTACGCACAAGCCCACATAGGCGGGCTGCAAATCAAAACCGATGGCGTTACGATTGAGTT
>JALSSH010000151.1 GCA_026984385.1 Ardenticatenia bacterium
CCCAACGCGCGTCCACGCCGACGGCCACGTCCGCCAACCCGTTGGCGACCGCGTCCACCGCCATCAGTGGCGAGATCGGCACAACCTCGATCTGCACCCCCCAGCGCCGCGCCATCTCCGCGATCAGCGCCTGGTTGAACGGGTCCAGCAGCCCGATCCGTGCGTTAGGCGCGTCTTGGTCGGCGGGGACGATGCCCGCCACACGCAGCGTCTGCCCGCTATCTATGCGCGCGAGCACCGATTGGGTCGGGTAAGGCATATCAGTTGGGAAGTCCGCCAAGGTGCGCTCGTCGGTGTAGAGCATGTCATAAACGGGCACCAGCGCGCTAAAATCTATCGGGTCTTCGGAGAACCACTGGCGGAAAATTTCTTCCAGCCGTCCGCTGGCCTTCAGCCGCTGTAGGGAGCGATTGAGCAGATTTCGTAAGTTCACGTCGTAGCGCCGCATGGCGACCGCGTAATACTCGGTGAGCACCGGCTCTTCGATCAAGCGCATTCCCTGCCGACCGGCGCGCCGTAAGCTGTCCAGCGTGCCGACCATGCCCGCGACCTCGCCCGCCGCCAGCGCGTCTAAGGCGGCGCTTTCGGTGAAGTACGTCAGCACGTTGTACTCCACGCCCGTTTGCGTCATCCAGTGGCGCAAGGCGCGCTCGCTGCGCGTGCCGATGGGTACGGCGATGGAGCGCCCGGCTAGGTCGGCCAGCGTGGTATAAGGCGCGTCGGTGAGCACGACCATCATCTCGCGGTTGACGTAGTAGGGGTGGGAAAAGTCAAACTGCCGCTCACGGTCGCGCGAGAGAGCTTGTTGGCCGATCAGCACGTCCACATGCTCGCCGAGCAGCATTTGGTCGGCGTTTTGGCGCGTGACCTGCACGAACTCGATCTCGACGCCCAACTCGATCCCGACGGCGCGCATCACGTCCGCCTCATACCCGACGACCTCGCCGCTCTCATCCAGCCAGCTAAAGGGGAAGGCGTTGTAAAGCGTGCCGACACGCAGCGTGCCGCTGTTCTGCACCGAGGCGAGCGCGGATTGCGTGGGCGGGTTATAGGGCGTGGGCGTCAACGTAGGGAGCGGGGTGGGCGGGACAAGCGTCGGCGCGGGCGGCGACGGCGTGAAGGTGGGGCGCGCCGTGTTGGTGGGCGGCGGGGGCGGCGTCGGAGAAGGAGTTGCCGTGCCTTGTGCGGCGCTCAACCCTGCGCCTGCCAGCGTGCTGAGCGCGACCAGCGCGAGCACCAGGCCCGCGATCCGAACAAGCGGCCAACGAGTGTAGCTGCTCATAGTTCGCTCCTGTAGAGCTGATGGCGTGCGATATACGCGCGCACGTTTTCGGTCACCTGATAGCGGATGCTGTATCCGTTGGCAATGCGTCGCGCCAGGTCTCGCGCGGCGATGTCGATCAGCGGCGCGTCAATCCACGCGATCCGCTCGCTGACCCCGGGCAGTTGCGCTTCTAGCGCGGCGAGGTCCACCTCCACGAACGGGCGGCGCATCACGCCCAGTGTCGCCAGCCGCAAAAGCTCTCGCGGGCGTGACCATGTGGGCAGGTCGCGCAGCGAGTCCACGCCGATCAGGAAGACTAACTCCGCTGCGGGGAATTGTGCGCGCAACAAGCGCAACATATCCACGCTGTAATGCGGCCCCGGGCGGTCTACGTCCACGCGCGAAAGCGCAAAGCGCGGGTTGCCCGCAATCGCCAGCTCCACCATCGCCAGACGGTGCGCTGCCGTTGCGCGGATAGTGGCGGCGGCCTTGTGGGGCGGGTCGGCGGCGGGGACAAAAAGCACACGCGCCAACGCCAAGCTGTCGGCGGCGGTTTCGGCCAAGATCAGGTGTCCGAGGTGGGGCGGGTCAAACGTGCCGCCGTAAACGCCGATCCGTTCCCGCGCGCTCATTCGCCCCATTCCAGCTCCATTGTGCCGATGTAGACCGTGTCCCCGACCTTGACGCCCGCTTCTTCCAGCGCGGCGGTGACGCCCATCGTCTCCAAGATGCGCTGGAAGCGCGCGACGGCTTGGTCGTAGTCCCAGTACGTCATGGCGACGGCGCGCTCGATGCGTTTGCCGCGCACGCGGAAGATGCCCTCGCCGATCTTTTCCACCGTGAAGGCGAGCGGGTCTTCTTCCATCCGATAGACGGGCAACGCTTCGGCTTCGGGCGGGGCGGGGGGCAGCGCGTCGAGCTGTTGGATGACGCGGTTGAGCAGATCGCGCACGTTCTGGTGTGTGACGGCGGAGATCGCCAGCGGCTCATAGCCCAGCTTTTGCAGCTCCTCACGCACAAGCGGCCAATAGGCTTGCGCTTGGGGCAAGTCTATTTTGTTCACAGCCACGATCTGCGGCTTTTGGCCCAGCGCGTCGTCGAAAAGCGCCAGCTCGGTGTTGATCTGGTGGAAGTCGGCGAGTGGGTCTTTGGCGCTGCCATCTAGCAAGTGCACCAAAACGCGCGTGCGCTGGATGTGGCGCAAGAAGCCGTGCCCCAAGCCAACGCCCGTGTGTGCCCCTTCGATCAGGCCTGGAATGTCCGCAAAAACGATGTCGCGGTCGTCCAACGAGACCACGCCGAGATTGGGCTGCAGCGTGGTAAAGGGATAGTCCGCGATCTTGGGGCGCGCGTTGGTGATGACCGAAAGCAAGGTGGACTTGCCCGCGTTCGGCACGCCCACGATGCCCACGTCGGCCAACAGCTTGAGTTCGAGTTGCAAGGTGCGCTCTTGGCCCGGCTCACCTTTTTCGGCGATGCGGGGTGCTTGGTTGGTGCTGGTGGCAAAGCGCGCGTTACCGCGCCCGCCGCGCCCACCTTTGGCAACGAGCACCTTTTGCCCGGGCAGAGTTAGGTCGGCGAGCAACTCGCCTGTTTCGGCGTCTCGCACGATCGTTCCGGGAGGGACCTCGATATACAAATCCGCGCCGCTTTTGCCGGTCTTGCGGTTAGAGCCGCCCGGCGCGCCGTTTTCCGCGTGGAAGCGGCTTTGGCGGTTGAACTTGATCAGCGTGTTGAGCTTGGGGTTGACCACCAGGTAAACGTCGCCGCCCTTGCCGCCGTCGCCGCCGGCTGGGCCGCCCCTGGGGACATATTTTTCGCGGCGGAAGTGCACGATTCCCGCTCCGCCGTCGCCGCTGCGCACGTGGATAGTTGCTTCGTCATAGCTCATAGTGCGGGGAAGTGTAGCGCGCGGCTATGGGGGCGTCAACCTGCGTTCACTGGACGGCTTGTTGTCGGCGAGGGCGACGCTCCGCCAAAAACAACGCCTAGTGGTCGCGTTCCAACACGTAGTCGGCCAGCGCATGGAGTTCGTCGCGTGCGGCGCTGGGCGGCAGCCCTTGGAGCGCGGCTTGGGCGGTTTGGATCAACTCTTGGGCTTTCGCGCGCCCTACCGCGACGACGGCCTCAAGCGTTGTGCCGTCCAAAATGCGCTGGGTGAGCGAGGCGCGGGCGTTCGGGGCGTTGCCGTCGTTTTTGAGCTGTGCGGCGGCTAACCCGCGCCCTTGTTCCAAGTCTATGCCGGTGGTTTTGCCGACCTGATCAGCGTCGGCGATCAGGTCCAAAATGTCATCGGTGATCTGAAAGGCCATGCCAACATCGAAAGCGTAGCGGGTCAGCGCCTCGATCTGCGCTTGAGGGGCGTCGGCGGCCATCGCGCCCAGCTCCACGCACGCTACGAAAAGCGCGGCGGTTTTTTTGGCGATGATCTGGTAATAGGTGTCGCGG
>JALSSH010000152.1 GCA_026984385.1 Ardenticatenia bacterium
GGTCTCTTCGCTGACGTCGGTTTCTCCTTCGGCGGAAGTTGTCGCCAGCTTAAAGGGCATCTTTTGGCCGGTAGCGGAAACCAACTGAATACGCGCGATGGCGTCCGCTGGAAAGTCAAAGCCTTCTGCCGTGATTATCTCATCGACATCGGCGCAAGGCGGCGTAAAGATAATATACGGCCCTTCGCCGGTTTCGGCGCGCCCTTCCGACAGCCCCTCGGACGGGCAGCCGATTTGAAAGGTGACGGCGTAGTCGCGGGTTTCACGGTCTCGGGTGAAGATGTTGGGCGAAAGCAATTCGCGCATGGCGCGCTGCACCGAGGCTTGGCGCACCTCGTCTTTGACTTCGTCCAAGCTGATCTCGGTGGTGTTCCAGCCGTAAGCGTAAATGACGATGCCGACGGCCAACGCCAGCACCGTGAGCACCGTGCGCAATGCGCGGCGTGAGGATGGCGTGCGAGTGTTCATTATCTCCCCCTACGAAATCTCAACGCGCACGGCATCTTCGCCGTAAATGTCTTTGAAACGGCGGTCGTCTATTTCGTCCGGCAATCCGTCGAACTCAATCCGCCCGTCTTTTAGCGCGATGATGCGGTCGGCATAGGCGCGCGCCAGGCTCAAAAAATGTAGGCTGCACAAAATGGTGATGCCGTCTTCTTGGTTGAGCTGCTCTAAATATTTCATCACCGAGTGTGAGGTCGCCGGATCGAGGCTGGCGACCGGCTCGTCGGCCAACATCAGCTCCGGCTCTTGCATCAGGGCGCGCGCAATGCCGACACGCTGCTGTTGCCCACCGCTGAGCTGGTCGGCGCGCACATAGGCCTTGTCTTGGATGCCGACTCGCTCTAGTTTTTCTAACGCTTTGCGCTTGTCTGAAGGCGGAAAATAGTTGACCAAACTCCACAGCGGGTTAACGTAGCCCAACCGCCCCGCCAGCACATTGGTGAGCACCGGGGCGCGGTTTACCAAGTTGAAGTGTTGGAAGATCATCCCGATCCGACGGCGAATCAAGCGCAGCTCTTCGTCGGTGGCGTCGGTGATGTCTTTGCCGTCCCAGACGATACGCCCCTCGGTCGGCTCGACCAGGCGATTGATGCAACGCAGCAAGGTAGATTTGCCCGAGCCGCTTAGCCCGATAATGACCAAAAATTGGCCGTCGGGCACTTCAAAGGAGACATCTTGTAAGGCGCGCACGCCGTTGTCGTAAATTTTTGTTAGGTGTTCAACTGTAAGCATCGGCTCATGTATCCTGTCCGCGCTATTCGGCAGGTGCAAAAGCGGGCAGAGGAGCGCGCTCACTCTGCCCGTATCCAGTGAAAAAAGTCACCGTTGCGTTTCTAGCCGCCGAAAATATCCTCTTCGGTCAGCCCCAGGACCTCAAATTGCAAGCGTACCGAGTCAAAGAC
The DNA here is from genome assembly GCA_026984385.1 of Ardenticatenia bacterium. Taxonomy (GTDB): domain Bacteria; phylum Chloroflexota; class Anaerolineae; order Aggregatilineales; family Aggregatilineaceae; genus JALSSH01. The sequence continues at coordinate 1,407 of JALSSH010000152.1, forward strand.
TGCGTCTTCGATCGGGGCAATACCCGTCCAGTTATAAGCGGTCGCCAGCGCGGTCGCGTTCCAAGCCTCTTCGTCTTCGGCCAGCGCAAAGAGCGCGTCCAAAATCTTCTGGCGCACGTCTGCGGGGAAGTCCGGCCCAAAGCTGAGCGTGTCGTTGGGAATGGGGGCGCTGATCGCCAAGATACGTACCTTGTCCACCACGTCCGGCGCGGTTTCGCGCACAGAACGACGCGCGTCCATGATGCGCACAGAGCCGACATACAGCTCACCGTCATCGCCGATGTAGGACTCGTCTACGGAGAGATCGAACGGCTCGGGCAAGTCACCGAAGCCCCAACGCGCGCCCGGAGTCAACGGCGGGCTGAAGTAGGTCGTGCCGAAGTCCACTTCGCCGTTATAAACGGCCAGCACCGTTTGGTTGTGTCCGCCGGTTTGCACTTCCTTGGAGGGGGTGATGCCGCGCGATTGCATTTCCACCGAGGGGACGATGTAGCCGGAGGTCGAACCCGGGTCGCCGTAGCCCCAAACCTTGCCGTCCAGGTCGCCCAAGACGTAAATATCGCTATCGCGCCGCACGATGTACTGCGCCCAATAAACGGGCCAGCCGTAGCGTACCGCAGAGGCGGCCACTTGCACACCGCAGCGGTTGTTGGCGATCACATACCCCGCTGCCGGAATGAAGCCCATTGTGCTATCCGGCGACGCACACATGGCCTCAATGGTGGCCGCGTAGGATGTGGGGACGTAGACCTCAAATTCATAGCCGGTGGCGTCTTTGAGTGCCTGAGCCAACACCTCGCCGCCTTCAACAATAGTCTGTGCTTCGCCGGACGGGACGAAATACACCTGGATCGGGTTATCGGGTGTACCCAGTTCGCCCTGCGCAGAAGCACCGCCGGGGATCATCAGCGCCACAGAAAGCGCCATAACCACCGCTAGAAAAATGCCAAATGTCTTTTTCATCATTGCGTCCTAAACTCCTTTTAGCCCTAACACTGAATGAGCAGCTAAGCTCGCTTATAGTGTAGCTGATTTGCCGCTTTAGGAAAAGTTTTACACGGCATTCGCAGCGGTGTAAACGGGGTGCGTATTCTATCGCGGGAAGTGTTCCTCAAACGCCCCCAACTCTCCCAGCGCGGCCAGCGTCAGCGTCACGGCGACTACCGCCGCCGTTTCTGCACGCAACACGCGCGGCCCCAACGTCACGCCGAGCGCGCCTGCCTCATTTGCGGCGCTCACTTCCTGCGGCGTAAAGCCCCCCTCTGGCCCCACAAAGAGCGCCACCGAGCGCGCGCCGTCGGCCAACGCCGCGCTGAGCGCTTCCGTTCGCTCGCCCACCCAGGGGATCAACGCACGGTCATAGCGTGGAAGCTCGGCCAGCGCTTCCGCAAAAGGACGCGGCGCTTCCAACGACGGCACACGCCCTCGCCCGCATTGTTCCGCCGCCTCGGTGATAATGCGCTGCCAGCGGGCGCGCTTTTTTTCGCTCACGTTTTGGAGCGGGATCACGGTGCGCGTGCAATGGATGGGCACAAACTGTGCCGCTCCGATCTCGGTGCACTTTTGCAACGCCCACTCGAAGCGGTCTTTTTTCAGCAGGCTGAGGTAAACGGTCACCTGGGCGCGCGGTTCAGCGGTTGCAGAGCGTTTTTCCACCACCACGCCGCGCACTTCCCGCGCGCCGACTTCGTTCAGCTCGATCTCGTATTCCCACCCCGAACCGTCCAACACGATCACCCGAGCGCCTGCGTGCATCCGCAGCACCACGCGGATTTGGTGGGCAGGCACGCCGCTGAGCCTCACCGTGTCGCCCGCGATCCAGTCCGACGGAATAAAAAAACGCTGCATCGCTCACTCGTCTCGTTCCAACGCGGTCGGGTAAAGGGTGCGCCCCACCATGTGGCGGGGTAGCAAATTGCGCAAGCGGTTGTGCAACACCTTGGCGCGCCCTACGAAGCTGCCGTATTGGTCCATGCACAAGACCACCGGGCCCGCGCCGTTGGGAAGCGTTACGCCACGTAGATCGCTCCCTTTCAGCCAGCGTCGCACCTGCTGTTCGTCCAACGTCAAGCGCGGCGCTTGGAACTGCTCCAAATAGCGCGTGATCAACGCGCGCGAAGGCAGGAACACGTCCCCTTGCCAGCGCCCCAACATCAGCCCCGCGCTGCGATGCGGCAGCTCGCCGAAAAGCTCGACGGCGCGCTGTGGAACGGCGTAGACGGTGCGCTCCTGCGCCCAAAGCGTCAGCTCGCGCGCTTCCAAGATCGGCGCCAGGGCAAAGCCGAACACGTCTTGCAAATTGGCGAGCAAGCGCACCTCTTCCTCGCGTTTCAGCGGCGCGATCTTCCAAGGGCGGCTGGGCGGCGCTTCCGGCTCGGTGGGCACGGGCGCGGTTTTGCGAATGCGCGCGGCAAACAAGCCGGAGGTTTCGTACAGATACGGCCACAAACGCACCGCGCGGCGCACTTGGCGGCTGAAGCGACGCCCCTGTGCTCGGGGCAACGCAGGCGCTTTGACCTTGACGCGCTTGGGCGGCGAGACGATCTCCACCGCCTTAGGGTAGCGTTCCAAAAGCTCCTCAAGCACGGCTTCGTTTTCTTCCGGCGCCATTGTGCAGGTGACGTAAACGACCTCGCCGCCTACCTTCAGCGCCTCTATTGCCGCGCTCAGCAGCGTGATCTGGCGCGTGCACAGCCGCGCGCGCTCCCGTTCGGAAACCGAGCGCCCGCGTCCGCCGGTTTCCGGCCACAGCGTTTCGCCGCTGCAAGGCGCGTCCAGCAGCACACGGTCGAAGGTCTCCGGATACCAGCGCCCGAAGCGCTCGCCCGGAAAGTTGGTCACCAGCGTGCCGAAACCGCTCCAGCGCTGCAAATTGGCTTGTAGCGCGCCCAAACGTCGCGCGCTGCTGTCGTTGGCGAGCACCAGGCCGCGATCTTCGTAGCGGGTGATAAGGTGCGTGGTTTTGCCGCCCGGCGCGGCGGCCATATCCAGCACAAGCGGGGAGGGGTGATCGTCAAAAAGCTCAACGGGCAAAGTGGAGGCGGCGTCTTGCACAAAATAGTAGCCGTCGGCGTGCTCCAAGGTGCGCCCGGGCGAGGTGTAGAAGGCGATTACCTCCGCCGCCGTTGGACAAAACGGCACAGGCCTTGAAAGTTCCCACCCATACCATTCCGCCCACTTAAACCAGTCCCTCTTAAAACTGGCCTTCAAAGTGTTGACGCGGATCGCAGAGGTGATAAGCGACAAAACGAAGAACTCTTCGATCTCGGCAAAGCGTTCGTGTCCCAGCAACTCACGGTAGAAATCTGCACGAGGAAGGGGAGAAATTGGCATGGCGAGTTTTTCCTCAGGGTAAAGTAGCTCGGCAGCTCGCAATGGGCAACGTGGTTTCCCCGTAGTTGACAAATTGCCCGTCGGCGTTTTGCTCGTAGAGACCGAAGCGGACTTGGGTCATTCCTTCCAGGCGCGGCAACGTGAAATCGTCGCGCACCAGCTCGCCCGCTTGCCACCGCGTGAAGGGGTACAACCCGTAAACCGGATGGCGACGGTCGGCGGCAGGCGGATTGGGGATCGGGTCATCCGGCGTGAGGTGCACAAACACGCTGGGATCGTGGGTGGGCACGTCGAGCGCTTGCCAGCGTAGATGCAAATAGACGTGCGCCTTATCGCACGTCAGCCAGGCATCGCGCAGCGCGATCCCGTCGAGAACTGGCGCGGCCCCCTCTGTGGCGGCGATTTGCGGCGCGGGGAGCAACTCCACGATCTGCGGGGCGGCGGAACGAAGATACAGCTCGCCGAAGCGTTCCGTCCACCAACCCGAAGGCGCGCCATAGTCGGTAGGCCAGGGCGGGGGATAGGTGTAGAAAGTTTCCGGCTCGGTGTAAAGGCGATAGCCTGCCGCCAGCAATTGGCGGTAGTCCGCTTTATGATCCACAACGCGCACGTCGGCTTGTTCGCCGGTCACCAGGCTGGCGTAGGCCGCCGCTGCATAACGCGGACCCCAGGGCAGCATGAACGCGGGCTTGCCCTGGCGGGGGATACGCGCCATGCGCGCGATGGTTTCCAACCCGCTCGGTTCGCGCACCAGCTCGCGGATGTAGGGCGCGTTCCACACGCCTAACGCGCCTGCCCAGGCAAGCAGCAACGCTCCGCTCAGCATGTAAACACGCCGTCCGTCCGCGCGCAACAGGCCGTCCAGCGCCAGGGCAACGCTCATCACCAGGGCCGCCACCACCGGCATCAGAATCGCTTGGGGCAACACGGCAGTGTGGTAAAAGACGGCGAAAAGCAGCGGCCCCAAGGCGGAGATTGCCAGCGCGCACGTTTCCTGACGACGCGGGGATCGCCTCAGCGTCAGCGCCAACGCCGCCAGCGCAATCAGCAGCCCGGGTAACGTGAGTTCGCGCGCCAAAATGTTCCACGTGTCGGCGGCATTTGCCCACAGCGCGGCTAAGTCTGCGGGCAACTTGACCAAGCGGTCGGCCTCCTGGCCGCTGAACTCGATCCACAGCCCGCGCAACGTGCCCGGCTCGCCGTAAACCCAGGGCGCGCCTTGACGCGCGCGTAGCGGCAGATACACATAAGGCACAAAGCCCAGCAGCGCCAATCCCGTTGCCTGTGCCCCCAACCGTAGCCAACGGACGTTGCGCTCGGCGCGCAAATGCGGCCAAATGGCCCACAACAGCCCGGGGGCGATAAAAGCGACGGCGCGGTGATGTGCCACGCCGATCCCGCCCAACAGCGCCAGCCACAACACGCGCCGCGAGGCGCGCCACGCGCCCTCCCAGCGCGCGGGCCACAGCGCCACCGCCCACAACAGCGCCGTGATCGCGAGGCTCATACTATACACTTCCGCAACCACGCTGTGTACCCATACCGAGCGTGTTAGCCCCAGCACCAACACGCTCAAGGCGGCCAACCACGCGCGCCCCGTCAGTCGCCAGAGAAGCGCGCCGAGCGTTCCCAGCGCCAGCACACTCCACCCCAGCGCGTACAAGCTGGCGGCAGCGGCAGGCTCAACGCCCAGGGCGCGCAGCGGCGCGGTAAAGAGATTACCCAGGATGGCAAAAAGGGGATAGCCGGTGTGGTGGATCGTGCCCCATACGTTCAACGCAACCTGGATTTCGGCCACGTCTTTGATGTACTCGTTTTTGAGCACGAGCGCGGGCGATTTTTCTGCAAAGCTGCCGCTGATGTGCGTTTGCAACGTGAGCGCATAGCTCAACGCCAGCGCCAAGACCGTGCCGCCGACGCCGATCACACGCAAGTTGTGTGGAAAAAGCCTACGCGGTTGTCCCGAGGCCATAGATGCTCCGTATGTTGTTGTGTGCTTGCGAGCGCATTATACCGCAGCGCTTCGTGCTGTGTTCAGCGTTTTGGCCTTTTGATGGTGTAGCCCTTAGCACCGCCGGATATATGGATATACTACCGTTTGCCCCTGACCAGTGAACGGGTCATAATTGACCACTATGGCACTAGAGACGATCCAACACGGACGAGTTACTTGGGTCAATATCGAGCGCGTGACACCGCAGGATATTGAAACGCTGCGGGAAATGTACCCGCATTTCCACCCGCTGGACCTCGAAGACCTGCAAAGCCGCATCGAACGCCCCAAGATTGACGAGTACGACGACTACCTTTTCGTCGTGATGCAGTTCCCCCAATGGGACAAAGTGCAGCGTGTCAGCCGCGCTGCTGAGGTGGATATGTTCGTCGGCAGCGGCTACCTGGTCACGGTCAGTGACGGCACGCTGCCTCCTTTGCGTCAGCTTTTTGACCAATGTCGCGCCGACGCAGACACGCGCGAGCGCTATATGGGGCGCGGGGCCAGCCGCATTTTCTACACCGTTATTGACCGCTTAGTAGACTATATTTTCCCGATTCTCTACAAGGTAGACCGCAACATCCGCCAACTGGAAGAGGAAGTCTTTGCCGAAGACTCACGGCGTGTGATGCAGGAGATTTCGGTCGTGCGGAGGGACATTATCGCGCTGCGCCGCATCATCCGCCCGCAAGTCGCCATCCTGGACAACTTGGAAAAGGTAGACCGCCCCTTCATCCGTGAAGAGCTGGACGTTTACTTCGGCGACATCCTCGACCACATGGTCAAAGCGTGGGAGATCGTGGAAGAGCACTACGACGTGATCAACGGTCTTTCGGATACGGCCAACACATTGGTCAACTATCGTTTGAACGAGGTCATGCAGATTTTGACCGTGATCTCGGTGATTATGATGCCCCTGGAGTTGATCGCGGGCATTTACGGGATGAACGTGGCTTTGCCCATGATGGACTTTCGGGCCGCGTTTATCTTGGTGATCGGGCTGATGTTTGTGATAGCGTTTGTCATGTTGTTGTATTTTCGCCGTCGGGGGTGGTTGTGAACGACCGTTTGCCGCAGTTCCCGCGCGCCACTATCATTCGTCGCACCGCAGAGCTACGCCGCTACGTAGAGCGCTGGGCCGCAGAGCCACTTTTGGCGCTGGATACCGAGTCCAACAGTCTCTATGCATATTATGAGCGGGTGTGTTTAGTCCAACTTTCTACGCGCGAGCAAGACTTCATCATAGACCCGTTAGCGCTCGACGACCTCAGCCCCTTAGGGGCGCTTTTGGCCGACCCGCAAATCGAGATCATCTTTCACGCGGCAGAATACGACATCATTTCGCTCAAGCGCGACTTCGGCTTTGAGTTCGCGCATATCTTCGATACCATGCTCGCCGCGCGCATTTGTGGTTGGAAGCGCATCGGGTTGGGTAACATTTTGGCGGAACGTTTCGGCGTGCGTGCGGAAAAGAAATATCAACGCGCGGACTGGACTCAACGCCCCTTGCCGCCCGAACAGCTCCACTATGCGCAGATGGACACGCACTTTTTGCCCGAACTGCGCGATCAGCTCCGCGCGGAGTTGGAAGCGATGGGGCGGTTGGAAGAAGCACACGAAATCTTTTCAGAGCTGCCCAGGCTCGCCCCCGCTCATCACACCTTCGACCCGGAAGGCTATTGGCGGATTCACGGCGTGCGGGAGATGCCGCGCGAACAAATGAGCATCGTGCGCGAGCTGTATTTGTTGCGAGACGCTATCGCGCGCCGTCGCAATAAGCCCGTCTTTAAGATTTTCAGCGACCAAACACTGCTTCACATTGCCAAGATCGAGCCGCGCCGCCTGGAAGACCTTTACACGGTGCGCGGGCTAAGTTCTCGGCTGGTGCAAAGCAAGGGCCACGCTATCTTAGAGGCTGTGGCGCGCGGGCAGCGCAGCGCTCCTCCCGCGCGTCCCAAGCGCACCCGCCACGTGGACCCGCAGGTGTTAGAACGCTACGATGCCCTGCAAAACTGGCGCAAACGCCGTGCGGCAGAACGTGGCGTAGAGTCTGATATTATTTTGGGGCGCGAAACGATGTGGACGTTGGCGCGCACCGCGCCGACCCGTCCGGAAGACTTGGCGAACATCCCCGGGCTTGGTCCTTGGCGGCGCGCGGAGTACGGCGAAGAGCTTTTGGCGTTGCTAACGCGCAAAAAAGGTAAGCGGCGTCGCGTATGAGCGGGACGCTTTTGGCACGGGGCAAGCGTTCGTTGCGTTGAAGACGCGACGAAAGCCAAGCAGGAGGCAGAAACATGAAAATTACATTTCACGGCGCGGCACGCACGGTGACCGGCTCTCAACACTTGATCGAGGTCAACGATCAACGATTGCTTTTGGACTGCGGACTGTATCAAGGTTCGCGCAAAGAGTCTTTTGAACGCAACCGCAATTTGCCCTTTGACGCCGCTTCGGTGGACGCGATGATCCTCAGCCACGCGCACATTGACCACAGCGGCAACATCCCGAACTTGGTCAAAAGCGGTTTTCGCGGAGACGTCATGTGCACGTTCGCCACGCGCGATTTGTGCTCCACGATGTTGTTGGACAGCGCGCATATCCAAGAGCGCGACGTGGAGTTTGTCAACAAGAAACGCGCTCGCAAAGGAGAGCCGCCCGTCGAGCCGATTTACAACGTGGAAGATGCCGTCCGTGCGTTGGATTTTTTCAACGCGGTAGGCTATCACCGCCAGCGGGAAGTTTTGCCCGGCATTTACGCTACTTTTCTGGACGCCGGACACATGCTCGGCAGCGCGATTGTGGTGCTGGATATCGAAGACCGCGACGCCAACCGCGACGTGCGGCTGGTTTTTTCCGGCGACCTGGGGCGTAAAGGCATCCCGATCATCCGCGATCCGGAGTATGTGGACCATGCCGACGTGCTGATCATGGAAAGCACCTATGGCAATCGCACCCATGAGCCGTATTTTGACTCCGAGAAGAAGTTGGAACGTATCATCAACGAAACGTACAAACGCGGCGGCGCGATCATCATTCCGGCTTTTGCGGTCGGGCGCACACAGCAACTGGTCTACACGCTGCACAAGCTGATGGTGGCGCGGGATATTCCGCGTTTGCCGGTGTATGTGGACAGCCCGCTGGCGATCAACACGACTTCAGTATTTCGTTTGCACCCGGAAGCCTACGACGCGGAGATCCGCGAGTTTATGCTTTCGGAAGGTGATCCTTTCGGCTTTGACTCGCTGCGTTATGCGCGCTCTGTGGAACAAAGCAAAGAGCTAAATTTCCTCCGCGAGCCATTCATCGTCATCAGCGCCAGCGGCATGGCCGAACACGGGCGTATTTTGCACCATCTGCGCAACCGCATCGGCGAGCCGGAAAACACGATCCTGATCGTGGGCTGGCAAGCGCCCAACACGTTGGGACGGCGCTTGGTGGAAGGGGAAAAAGTGGTGCGCATCTTTGGCGAGGAACACAAAGTGCGCGCCCGCGTAGAAGTGATCAACGGTTTTTCGGGCCACGCTGACCGCAACGAGCTTTTGGAATGGGCAGGGGCGATCAGCAAACGCCCGCGCCGCACCTTCTTGGTGCACGGAGAGGAAGATTCCGCCTTTGCGTTGCGGGATGCTTTGCAGGAGGAGCTGAGTTTTGAGCAGGTCGCCGTGCCGGAGTTGCGACAGTCTTTCACGGTTTAACGGGGGACGCCGAACCGTGCGCTCTATTCGTGTACGGGGCTATTTCACGCTATGCACTGGGCATAGGCAGCGGGGGGCTTGCTGCGATAGGCCCGAGTTCGAGTATACTGGGCATAGGTGAAATGGTGAGGAAAAAGGGGAGTAAGGTGGTCACTTGTCCGCACTGTGGATATGTCAACCCGGACGAGGCCAAGCTGTGTGTTCGTTGCAGCTTGCCGTTGAGAAATGTGGGGGCGGAACAATCTGAAAAAAAAGATTCGACCCGCCGATTGAACAATACCCCATTCGATCCCAGTGTACCCCGTTGGGGCACGGCGAGTTTGGGTGAGGCGCGTAAATTGTTTTTGCACGTGCGCGGATACGATACGCCGCTGGTTGTGCCCTTGACCGAACGCTTGATTATCGGGCGGCGCAACATTGAAACCGGCGAAATACCGGATATTGACCTGGAGGAGTACGGGGCACGCGAGCAAGGCGTTTCGCGCCAACATGCGATGATCGTGCGAGAGACGGACGGGCTAAAGGTCATGGACCTGGGTAGCGCCAACCATACCTTTATCAACGGGCAGCGTTTGATTATGCACCAAGCGCGTATTTTGCGTGACGGAGACGAATTACGCTTGGGGCGTTTGGTGATACGGGTGCATTTTGCTTAATATGAAGGAATGGCGTATATGACGAGGGGACGCGCGTTGCGTCCCCTCGTTGGTGTTTGGGGCTAGTAGACGATATCCGGAATGAGGAAGTATCTGTCCTGCGTGCCCTCAGAAAGCCAGCCCGTCAGCTCCTCTCCGTTAAGCGTTAATTGCACCGGCCAGAAACGATAGCCGTTTTTACACGAAGACTCGCCGATAACCTGCGCCACAATGTTCGGCGGCACTTGCCGGTACGGGGTAGGGTCTTCGATGTTGGCAAAAAGCGCATAAGTGCCCGAAGTCGGCGCGGTGATGACGCGCATATCCATTTGCAATCGCGTGGGCGGTGCTTTGCTGCAATCGCCCTCGGTTGAGATAACCGGCCCGATGATCAGCGGCGGCACAGTCACAAAAGCAGAGGGCGGCACAATCAGTTGCGGAGAGGTCGGAGTTGGTTGGATGGCGGGTGGCGCCAACGTCGGGAGCTGAGGCGGCGGCGCAAGCGTGGCCCAGGGTTCGAGGTAATAATCCTCCATGTCCCCTTCCGCCGACCAGCCCTGAATGCCATTATCTAGTTGAATCTGCCACCAAGTGAATTGTCCCTGGCATTGTGGCCCGCCGATCACCTGAACGACCGTCCCCTCGGGAATCTGTGTGATCACATCACCGCCGGGCGTAGCACGTACTCGCAACGGTATTCCGTTGGTGAAGGTGACGCGCGCCTGTTGCCCCACGCTGAGGCGGGCTGGTGGCGCGCCCGGGCATGTGATGCTACCCATCTGGAACGGCGGGATGGTCACGAGCGCCCCGGGGGGCAACGTAATGATAGTTCCAGGGTTAAGCGTGACGACGGGAACGGCGGGCGGTGTGATCAGCACGTTCGGGTCAAGGGTTATGATCACCCCCGGGGTGATCGGGCTGGTGCTGATGCTGGGAAGCGTAAAAGTGGCGCCTGCCGGTGTCACGTAGACCACGCGCAACGGCCCGGGGCCGGAGGCCTGAAACACTTTTGTGCCGCCGAGATAGTCCATCAAGTTGCTGACGTGGTAAATTTCCAGCGTGTTGGTGATCTTGAGGTAGCCTTCCGGCGTACCCGCTACGTCGGTTACGCTTGGGCCGAGCAATGTGCTGGTGTTGGGAGAGACGTTGGTATAAGTGGCGTTCCAAGTTTGTTGTCCCGCGCCGTTATCCGTCCAGAACAACGCCCATTCGCTTCCTTTGGCCCAACGCGCGTTGTAATGATAGTCTGTCCCGTCCACCCAAACGCGCGTAATCGTAGAAGCACCGGGCATAGCGCGCCCGATGGCATTGTAGCTCGGCCCTGGCCCGATTTGGGGTAACGAGGTGAAGGCGGGGTCGTTGTAAGCAAAAACTTCTTCACCCGTCAAGAAATTGATATCGCTGTTTGCGCGGGTGTAGGGGCTGGGAGAAACGACGGGCGTTGTGCCGCCGGCGAAGGGATGCCAAACATAGGCGGGCCAAGTTTCGGCCCCTTCTGTGCCGTAAGCAATGAGTTGGATATGGACCGCTTCGCCGGCACTGTCCACCGTGTAGTAGCGAACAAAGGGGCGCGCCAAAGCCAGCGGTGTAGTGGAAGCCACGTCGCCGCTATTGAGCGCGGCTAATTCACCGCCGCTGGCAAGATCGTAAACCGAGACATGCCAGGTCGGGGCGCTGTAGTCCGCCACCATAAAGCCGACGGCCACGTGCGTTGAGTTCGGGTCGAAGATATAGCGAGAGCCTAGGTTGATCTCCTCACCGGGTGAGGCGATGTGTACCTGGACCCAATTGCCGCTTTGGAAGTCAAAGATGCCGACGGCCATCAGCCCTGTGTTGAGGGTAGCTGTTTCCACCAGATAGCGACCGTTGGGCGAAATGCGCATATCAGGATTGCTGCTGCCTACGGCCTCGTTAGGAAGCTGTGGGCGTGCGCGTGAGGCCGCCTCACCGTTGATGTTGATCCAGTGGAGCGTATCTGCTCCCTGGTCCCACACGACGGCATACCAGCTCATAGGGGGCAATGTTTGGGTAGGCTGCGTTGCGTGGGCCGGTTGCCAGGGAAAAGCCATTGTTGCGGTTAGCAGCAAAACTAGTGCTACCAAACCTAAGGTGGTTCGTTTCATGGTTGTACGCTCCTTGACAAGCGCTTGTTAAAAACAAGCTCGATTTGCTTGAGTGCGTGATGGAGCGAACCCTCCACAGCCCCCTTGTGGTTGTTCCCCCATATTTAGTATAGAACACATCGCAAAAGGAGAGTTAGAAAAAGCGCGTAAAAAAGTGATAACATTGCGGCCCATCGCGTTTTGTTCATGTTTGTGGGCTTGCCGTTGACCGAGCAGCATATTTTGTGCCTTTGGCGGTGCTCTGAACACGGTTTATACTCTTGCTACAGCACAAGGTGGCGGCACACCGGGGAATAGCGCATGAATATCCAAGACCTTTCCGGAAAAACGCTCGGCCAGTACGAGCTGCGCGAATTGCTGGGCTTAGGGGGCATGAGCGCGGTCTATCGCGCGTATCAATTGAATTTGAAGCGCGAAGTCGCGGTCAAAGTCTTGCCTCCGGCCCTGGCACGAGAAAGGAATTACGTGCAGCGCTTTTCTCGGGAAGCCGAAACCGCCGCCGCGTTGGAACATCCGCACATCGTCCCCGTTTACGATTACGGAGTGGAAAACAACACCAGCTATATCGTCATGCGGCTGTTGGATGGCGGGACGCTGGCCGACCGTCTCATGGAAAACAACACACGGCCCACGCTGGACGACGTGGCGAGGCTGCTTTCGCAAATTGCGGGGGCGTTTGACTATGCCCATTCCAGGGGCGTTATCCACCGCGACGTGAAGCCCAGCAACATGATGTTTGACGCGCAGGACAACGCTTTTTTGGTGGACTTCGGCATCGCCAAGATGTTGGAAAACACCACCACCGCCTTAACCGCAACCGGCGCCGTGTTGGGCACACCGCTTTACATGGCCCCCGAACAGTGGCGCTCTGAGCGCCCAACCGCTGCCACCGACCAGTACGCGCTGGGAGTGACGCTTTTCCAATGGCTGACGGGCACTGTGCCTTTTGACGCCGACACACCCTATAGCCTGATGCATATGCACCTCAACCAACCCCCGCCGCCGCTCAGCGAGCTGCGTCCGGAGCTGCCGCCCGCCGTCGAGGATGTTTTGCGACGCGCGCTGGCAAAAGCACCAGAAGAACGCTTCCCCTCTGTGCAAGATTTCGCTCGGGCTTTTGAGCACGCCGCCCGTGAATCTATGGATGACACTACCGCCATTTTGCCCCACACGCCGTTTGTGCCCGCACAAAAAACGCTGCTTGCCGAAACCCGTGTGACGGACGAACCCGCTTCTCCCGCAACGCAATCCGCTGTGTTGCCGATAACCGTTGCGCACCCGCCGCGCCGTCAGTGGCGAATGTGGATGTTGGGCGCAGGGGTCGGCGCGATGGTTTTGTTGGCAGCGTTGGGAGCGTTCCTAGTGTTGCGCGGTGGCGACGAGCCAATCACACACGGGGTGATGCCCTCTGCTCTCGGGCCAATGATGTCCACACGCACGATAGAAGCACGGAGCACGGCGCCCATCATTGCCACACAAACCACCGTCTTCCCTCCCGCGCCGACAACCGCAGTGGCAATCGCTATTTTGCCCTCGCCAACGCTTCCCCCTTCTTCAACGCCGCAAACGCCTTCGCGCACGCCGACACAAACGGCCACGTCCACGCCGACGCTCAGCGCCACCCCAACCGCTACCACTACGCGAACGCATACGCCCTCTGCCACGCCGAACGAGGCCGCGACCGTCGAGGCGTTGGTCAACGCCGCGTTGACACGCACGGCGACCAGTTGGACAGCCACACCGACCGCCAGCGCAACGGCTACCCCCAGCCACACCCCCACACCGACCGCGACGCCCAGCGCAACCCCTTCACCGACGGTTACCGACACCCTGACGCCGACCGCTACCCCCACCCGCACGCTTTCCCCAACGCCCACGCTCACCCACACGCCCAGTGCCACACCCACTCCATTGGCAACGGCGACGCTTTTCGGCGGCGGTGCGGGGCAAATTGCGTTTGTTTCGGAGCGCGACGGCAACCGCGAAATTTACATCATGCGCTACGACGGCCAGGTGCTGCGTCGCTTAACCAATGACCCCGCCGACGATTGGGACCCTGCTTGGTCACCGGACGGGCAGCGATTGGCCTTCTATTCCGAGCGTGGTGGCGACGCGGAAATTTATATCATCAACGCGGACGGAACGGGCTTGCGCAACCTGACCAACCACCCGGCCAATGACTATCACCCGTCTTGGTCGCCGGACGGCCAACGGCTGGTTTTTTACTCCGACCGTAGCGGCAACGGAGACATTTACGCCATCAACGCGGACGGAACGGGCTTGCGCAACTTGACCAACCACCCCGCCAACGACGGCGGCGCGGCCTGGTCGCCGGACGGAGCGCGGATTGCGTTTAACTCCGAGCGCGACGGTAACGCCGAAGTTTACGTTATGAACGCAGACGGCAGCTTCCCTTTGCGCTTGACTTATAACGACGCTGAAGACGGCTGGGCGGCTTGGTCACCGGACGGAACACGGATCGCCTTCCAAAGCAACCGCGATGGAGCGTGGGATATCTATGTATTGGACGCGGATGGGACCAACTTGCGTCGGCTGACGGACCATCCGGCTAACGATTGGTGGCCGACCTGGTCGGCTGATGGGCAATGGCTGCTCTTCACCTCAGACCGCGAGGGGGTGGCGGGCATTTACATCATGCCAGCCACCGGCGGAGAAGCGCGTCGCCTTTCTGATTCGGGCAGTTGGAACGATAGCCCTGCCTGGAGGCCAACGCGCTGAACGTGCCGCCTAGCCGCCCTCGGCGGTAGGGGAAACGGTGGGGGGCGGAGGCGGAGGCGTGTCGCTGGGCGTGGGCGAAGGCGGTGGCGCAACCGACGGCACGTCGCGCACATCGCCCAGCGTTTTCACCACAAAGGGGGCAATCCACCCCTTTACACCGTTGTTGGTGGTGATCGCCAACCATCCGCTGCCTATGCTGCTGACGCCGCGCACGCGCGCGATTTCTCCCATGTCCAGCGCGTCCACAACGGCGTAATACGTTCCATCTCCTGCGCGCACCCGGCAACCTGCCTCCACATCACAGATGACCCAAGGCGTGAGCGGCTGTGCGTTTTCCAGCACGGCTTGCGGCAACCATCCGATCTGTCCCTGCCAAGCCCCCTCGACGACCATCACTTCGTGCAACAGCATCGCCGGATTTTGCGGGTTGGGCACAGGTGCGCTGGTTGTCAATTGTACGAGGGTGCCGGCTCGTAATTGCAAGACAGCGGGCGGCGTCTGCAACGCTTGGTCGTGGAAAAGCAGCAACTGCGCCCCTTGAGAAAGCCGCACACCTTCATCACCCGCGAGTTGGAGCATTAGCTCAGACGGTGAGAGCGTCGGGGTGGCGCTGGGGGGAGCGGTTGGGGTAGGTGAGATCACGTTGGGGTTAAGCGTGGCGGTCGGGGGGCGCGGCGTAAAAGTGGCGCTGGGCGTCGGGGTGGCGCTGGGGGGAACGGTTGGGGTAGCGGTAGCGCTGGGGCGCGAGGTGGGCGTTCGC
>JALSSH010000153.1 GCA_026984385.1 Ardenticatenia bacterium
GATCTATTGCGGGGACTATGTGCCGCCCTCGCATGAGTATTTCCGACTCAGCGAGGACGAGTTGGCCGAACGCTTCATCAGCGTTTTACCACGCTTCAACGCGGACTTTTCGCCGGATTGGATTCGCAAGCGCTGGGTTTTCCGCGCTCCTTATGCGCAACCTGTGCCGTTTGTCAATCAGTCCCAAGCGTTGCCTGCTTTACGCACGCCCGTTCGCGGGCTGTATTTTGCCAGCATGAGCCAGGTTTACCCTTGGGATCGCGGCACAAACTACGCGGTGGAGATGGGGCGGCGGGTGGCGCGTATGGTGCTTGCTGACCTGCGCTGAAAGGCTTTCAGGCACACGTGGGGGAAGCGTAGAGGAAAGTTCGGCATATTTTCGGTAGAATGGACGCGCTGTGATAAAGTTCACAAAGCGTCGCGTGATGTGAGCGAGAGATACTGAGAGGGACAAACACATGAAAAATATCACGGTTGTTGGCGTGGGCTATGTGGGCCTGGTGACGGGCGCGTGCTTCGCCGACCTGGGTAACCGCGTGGTATGTTTGGATATTGACAAGGAGCGGATCGAGAACCTGAACAAAGGCATCATGCCGATCTACGAGCCGGGTTTGGCCGAGCTTGTGGAGCGTAATGTCCGCGCGGATCGGTTGCACTTCACCACCTCTTACGCTGAGGCGCTCAAAGACGCCGAGTTTGTTTTTATCGCGGTGGGCACGCCGGAGGGCGTGGACGGCGAGGCCGACTTGCAATATGTGCGTATGGCCGCCGAGACCATCGCCCAGGAGATGGACCACCCGCTGATCCTGATCAACAAGTCTACTGTGCCGGTCGGCACGGGCGACTGGGTGGCGGATATTGTGCGCGAAAACCAGCCCAAGCCGGTTGACTTTAGCGTGGTGAGCTGCCCGGAGTTCTTGCGCGAAGGCTCGGCGATTCCGGACTTTCTCCATCCCGATCGCACGATCCTCGGCTCGGAAGACCCCGAGGCCGCCGAACGGGTGGCGCAGCTCCATTTGCCGTTGCGCGCGCCGATCATGATCACCGATTTGCGCACGGCAGAGATGATCAAATACGCCTCCAACGCATTCCTCGCCACGCGCATCAGCTTTATCAACGAGATCGCCAATATCTGCGAGGCGCTGGGCGCGGACGTAAAGGAAGTGGCGAAGGGCATGGGCTTTGACAAACGCATCGGTCACCATTTCTTGGAGGCGGGCGTCGGCTATGGCGGCTCGTGTTTCCCCAAAGACGTGAAGGCGTTGGCGCACATGGCCCAAGTACACGGGCGACACCCGCAGCTTTTGCAGGCGGTGATGGACATCAACGCCTATCAGCGCAAACACGTTGTGATCAAGCTGCATGAGTTGCTGGGTGATAGTCTAGAAGGCAAGGTGATCGCACTGCTCGGCTTGGCCTTCAAGCAAGATACCGACGACATGCGCGAAGCGCCTTCGATCACCATCGGTGACTATTGCCGCGAAGAAGGCGCGGTTGTGCGCGGTTACGATCCGGTGGCGCGGGAAACGGCACTGCGCGCCATGCCCTATTTGGAGCTGACCGACAACGCTTATGAGTTGGCCGAGGGCGCGGACGCGCTGGTGGTGTTGACGCCCTGGAACGAGTTTATGCAGTTGGATATGGCGCGGGTCAAAGAAGCGATGCACACGCCGATCCTGATCGACGGGCGCAATTTGTACGAGCCTTCCAAAATGCGCGAGCTGGGCTTCCAATATCGCGGCATCGGGCGCGGTTACAACGGCGAGGGGCTGCGCTGAGCGCTCACTTGGCGCACACAGAGTGAGACCCGAGCAGGGATGCTAACGCGCGGCATCCCTGCTACACTTTTAGGGACGTTCTGCGTGTAACAGCGAAGGAGTGGGCATGAGCCAAAAAAACAACGCGGTGACCCGCCATGTACTGGAAAACGGCCTCACCGTGCTGCTCAAAGAGGTGCACACCGCGCCGCTGATCAGTTGGTGGGTGCTCTACCGTGTGGGTAGCCGCAACGAGCACACCGGCCAAACGGGCGTCTCCCACTGGGTGGAACACATGATGTTTAAGGGCACGGAAAAATATCCGGCGGGCGTGCTCGACCGCCTCATCGAGCGGCACGGCGGGCTGTGGAACGCCCAAACATCGTTCGACTACACGGCCTATTTCGAGACCTTGCCCGCCGAGCACGCCCATTTGGCGCTGGAGATCGAGGCCGACCGCATGACCGGCGCACTTTTTTTGCCCGAAGAGGTCGAGTCCGAGCGCACGGTGATCATCTCCGAACGGCAAGGCTCGGAAAACTCGCCCACGTTTTGGCTCTCTGAAGAGGTGCGCGCCGCCGCGTTCCGTGTGCACCCGTATCATCACGCCATCTTGGGCGATATGGTGGACTTGCGCCACATGACGCGCGACGATCTTTATAACCACTACCGCACCTACTACGCGCCCAACAACGCGATTGCGGTGGCCGTCGGTGATTTTGAGAGCGCCCAAATGCTCGCCGAGATCGAGGCGCTTTATGGCGCTATTCCGTCCGCGCCACCTCCGCCCCCCGTCACGCGCGAAGAGCCGCCCCAATACGGCGAACGCACCGTGCGCGTGGAGCGCGAGGGCAACGCGCACTATATCTACGTGGCCTATCGTGCACCCCGCGCCACCGATCCCGACTGGTTCAAGTTGGCGGTGGCCGATAGCGTCCTGGCGGGCGCGAGCGCCCCGGGCAGTAACGGCGTCGGCAACCGCACCTCGCGGCTCTATCGTGCGCTGGTGGAAACCGAGCTGGCAACCAGCGTCGGCGGCGGGTTGTACCCTTCGATTGACCCGTACCTTTACGGCATTTTGATCACGGTGCGAGACGGGCGCACGCCGCAAGAGGTGCAATCCGCCTTTGACGCGGAGATCGAGCGCTTCGCCGAAAGCCTAACCCAAGCAGAGGTGGACAAGGCCAAAAAGCAGGCCCGCGCGCTCTTTGCTTACGGCACAGAAAACGCCACCAATCAAGCCTTTTGGCTCGCCTTTACGGAAAATGTGCAAAGTTATCGTTGGTACGAGGAATACGTCGAGCGGCTGCAAGCGGTGACGCTGGACGATGTGCGCAAGGCCGCGCGGCGCTATCTGCGACGCTCGCAGCGCACGGTCGGTTGGTTCATTCCTACCTCAGAAGGGGGGCAAGCATGAGCGCGTCGGTACAATCACTCCCCGGCTCGCACGACATCACGCGCCGCGAGTTGCCCAACGGCGTCGTGGTCTTGGTGCGCGAAAATCACCACTCGCCCTCGGTGGTGATAGCCGGCTCGTTGATGGCGGGCAGCCTTTTTGAGACGCCCGAAACCAACGGCTTGGCGACTTTCACCGCCTCGATGTTGTTGCGCGGCACACAGCAACGCGACTTTGCGACCATCCATGAGCTTTTGGAAAGCAACGGCGCAAGCTTGAGCTTTAGCGCAGGACGCCACACGGTCGGCTTTAGCGGCAAGAGCTTGGCTGAAGACCTGCCGATGTTGGTGGGGCTGTTGGCCGACGCACTGCGCCGTCCCACGTTTCCACCCGAGTACGTGGAGCGCGTGCGCGGGCAGATCGTCACGCACCTCAAAGTCCAAGAGCAGCACACGCGCCACGTGGCCGCGCGGCTTTTCCGCGAGTTGCTCTATCCCGCCGAGCACCCTTA
>JALSSH010000154.1 GCA_026984385.1 Ardenticatenia bacterium
GTGCGCCGGAATGTTGGGAATAGATTCCACCAGCGAAAACGGCCCGGGACGGCGTCCGCGTGTGCGGAAACCGAACGAGGCTTGTTGTGCTAAGTCGTGCCCGCCTAACGTTGAGCCGAAATCCACTGCCACCCGTTCGGCGATTGGCTCTAGGGCTTCGCGCGTCAGCCCCGCGTCTTTCATCGCGTCCAGCGCCGCCGTCACGGCAAGCTGAGAAGCGCGCGCCATACGACGCACCTCTTTGGGCGGCAGGTACTCTTTGGGGTCGAAGTCCAACACCTCAGCGGCGATCTGGACTTCGAGATGCGAAGGATCAAAGCTCTGAATGCGGCGCACACCCGATTTGCCCGCCTTCAAGTTCTCCCAAAACGCAGGAAAACGGCCCAGCGGCGTGACCGCTCCCATACCGGTAATGACCACACGGGGAAAACCGTTGCGTGTGAATTCCATAGACCTTTTGCTCCTATTCGCGCAAACCTTCGCGGATGGTTTCCGTGATGCGTCCTTGCACAGCCAAACGGGCCTGACCGATGGCGTTTTTTATCGCGTAACTATTGGAACGCCCGTGCCCAATGATCACCACGCCGTTAACACCTAATAGCGGCACACCGCCGATCTCGAAAGGGTCAAACTGACGGTAAACACGCCGGAACGCAGGTTTGCCCAGCAGCCCTGCGATCTTAGAGCGCCAGTCCGCCATCAGCTCCTGACGCAAAAGCTCAAAAAGCGTCTTGCCAAAAGCCTCCATCGTCTTGAGCATGATGTTCCCAGTGAAACCGTCCATGACGGCCACGTCAACATGCCCCGCCAAGATTTCCTTCGGCTCGACGTTTCCTATGAAGTTAACCCGTTCCTGGCGCAAGAGTTCCGCTGCTTCTTGGACCAATTGCGTCCCTTTGCCCGCCTCTTCGCCGTTAGAAAGCAGCCCCACGCGCGGATTTTGGATGCCGAGCGCGCGCTCGGCGTAGATGCTGCCCATCACGCCGAATTGTGCCAGCCACTCGGGTTTGCAGTCCGCGTTTGCGCCCATGTCCAACATGATGAAAGCGCCCGCCTGGTGACGCATGATCGCCGAAAGCGCCGGGCGGTGCACCCCAGGGATGCGCTTGAGCGTTTGCAAAATAGCAATCGCCAGCGCCGCCCCTGTGTTACCCACCGTGACGAATGCGTCCCCCTGGCCGTCTTTGACAAGACGCATTCCCACATGCATCGAGGAGTTGGGCTTGGCGCGGCTGACCACGCCGGGTTTGTCGTCCATCGTGATCGCCTGATCGGTGTGCACGATCTCCAGCGAAAGGCCGTCGGTGTTGTGGTGCGCCAACTCTGCCTCGATCTTCGCTCGATCCCCGACCAAAATAATCGTCTCGCCGAACTCTCGCGCGGCCATGATCGCGCCCTCGACATCCGGCGCGGGGTTGTTGTCGCTTCCCATAGCGTCTAGTACGATTCGCATCTTGTTTCCTTCGTTCGTGAACTCGAAAAACGCTGCGCGTGCGTAGATTGTACGCACTGTAAACGCGCTGCGCCACCATTGACATCTTCGGCGGGGCGTGTATAATTTTTGCGTGAAGTGCCCTGGTGGCGGAATTGGTATACGCGGCAGGTTGAGGGCCTGTGCCCGAAAGGGCGTGGAGGTTCGAGTCCTCTCCAGGGCACCAACGAACGGTAAACGAGCCTTGCTTGGCTCGTTTTTCTTTTTCCCATGCTTGCGCCAAAACACGAATCGGCATACACTGCACGGCAAAAGACTTTCGCGTGAAACGCTCCGGCAAACCCACCGCGACCTTTTCAGGAGGCATCTATGCGACGCGCCTTATTCAAAACGTTTCTTCTCGCGGCTTTACTCGCTTCTTTTGCGCTTTTCCCGCTTCTCACACCACCCGCCCATGCCCAAACTGGCCCCTACATCACCGCTAATGGCGCGGTTTATGTGCGTGGCGGCCCAGGGACGGGCTTCTGGGTTTTGGGCACGCTCTATTTGGGCGAGATTGTGCCCGTGCAGGGCATTTCTCCGGACGGCAGTTGGTGGTATGTGAACACGTCCTTTGGTAACGGCTGGGTAGCTGGCGTCGGCGTGACGCCGAGCAATACGGCGGGCGTTGGCGTGGTTGACCCCGGCTCCATCGGAACGGTAAACGCTTATACCTTGCGCGTGCGCGCCGGTGCAGGGATCAACGCGGCCTCGCTTGGAGTGCTTAAGCGCGGCCAACAAGTGTTTGTGCTGGCACAAAACACCGACGGCAGTTGGCTACAAATCCGCTGGGCTTACGGCACGGGCTGGGCTTCCGCAGCTTATGTGAATGTGAGCGGCGTCCCGCAAGTGGCCGCTGACGGTCAGGGCGGCTATCTGCCTGTGGGCGGAGAAGCACCCTATGCCGTTGTGCTTTCTGCCTATCTCAATGTGCGCACCGGCCCGGGGATCAACTACGCTATATTGGGCCAAGCACAAGGCGGCGAAACACTGCCTATCGTCGGGCGTTCCGCCGACAATCGCTGGTATCAGGTGGAAACGCGCTTCGGCACAGGTTGGGTTTATAGCGGCTACGTTGCGCCGCGTAACGAATACGGCGGCTCGCCTGTAACCACTGCGTCAGCGGCCAACGCCGAAGTGGATGGGCCGTTCGGCATCGTCAACACCGGCGCGTTGCACGTGCGCTCCGGCCCGGGCGGGCAGTACACCAGCTTGGGCACTATCGCGGGCGGCACGCAAACGCGCATCGTGGGTCGCAACGCCGATTGGAGTTGGTGGCTGTTGGAAACTCCCGTCGGGACGGGTTGGTGCAGCGCGCGTTACATCATCGCGCGTGGTGACATCTCCACCGTGCCCTACGTGCCAGCCGGTGGCGTCGCGCCGGCCTCGCCCGGGCAAGGCGGCGGCGAAGCTCCCTCGCCGGCCATCGCCGGGCCTGTTGCCATCGTGACCACCGGCGCGCTCAACATTCGCTCCGGCCCGAATAGTGCTTTTCCGTCGCTAGGCGCGGTCTACGCGGGAACGCAGTTGCCGATCGTCGGCCAGAGCGCCGATCATGGTTGGTGGAAGGTTGAAAGCGACTACGGGGCGGGATGGGTTTCCAAACGCTACGTGGTGACCACCGGCAGCACGGCGGGCGTGCCTGTGGTGCAATAACTCCCATACGTCACAAGATCACAAAAGCCGCTCTCGCAACTCGCAAGAGCGGCTTTTGTGTGTCAGAGAATGCCAATTTACTCTCCCAAATTGGCCGCAATGCGATACCACCCTTCGGTCTCCGAGGCCTCCTCCGCTTGCGTGACCACAATCTTGTAAATGCCGTCGGCGGGCAATGGCAAACTCAACGTGAGCGTGCCGTTTGCGTCTGCCGTCGCTGTCTGCAGCGGTAGTCCGATGGGATCGTAAAGCGCCAGCGCAGGCGTCAGATCACCTTCGGCGTGGGTGATGGTGAGCGTGAACGTTTGCCCTGCCCGTGCCTCCAATTGCCACTCGTCGGCCATGTGCGCGCCGCTGAGATGCCCGACTTCCGGCTGTTCGGGGAGCAAAGCGCCACTTCCCGCAAAGACAACGGCGGCGTCAATGTGCACCGTGTAACTCACTTGCCGCGCCGCCAAGCCCGCCGAGACAACAACCTGATAGCGCGCGCCTTGTTCCAAGTACGCGGTGGCGGTGCTGCGCTCGTATT
>JALSSH010000155.1 GCA_026984385.1 Ardenticatenia bacterium
CAGCGCCCGCCAACAATGGCCGGACGCTGCTGTTGTCGGGCTGTATGAGGCCCAAGCGGATAAGCAACTCTTCCCGGATATCCAACACTTTGTGGCAATAACTGCCCGGCCCCAAAAACTCCTGGCCGCCATCCGTGCCCAGCTCCCTCAAACGAAATCACGTTCCCCCTCGCGGAACATCTTGCAAAAGCGCGTCCAACACTTGGAAAAACTGTTGCACACCATCACCCTTTTGGCGGGCAGCGGTGAGGATGCGGGGGTTTTGCAAGGGTTGCAGGTGGTGGGGCAACAGGTGCTGGGGGCAGAAATGGTGGCTGTGCTCTTAACCGACGATGAATACACCGAACTCGAAGACACCTTGCAACTCGGCACCCCTCAGGGCTATTTGGAAGCCTGCCGCCAACTGATGCACTCGGTGGAGCGCGCCGAGGATCGGCTCGCTTATTTGGGCGAGGAAGTGCTTTTGAGCAGCGTGCCGTCCCAAACCACCCCCGCCCCTCCCTCACCCTTTGTTCCGGAAGCCCACGCGCTCAACGCCAGCTCGTATATGCGTCTCCCGCTAAATATCGGGGATCGGCTGGTGGGCTTTGTGGCGCTGGCAACACGCCAGCCCGGGCACTTCAAGGGAGAACATCTGCAACTGGGGCGGCTCTTTGCCGCGCAAGTCGCCGCGGCGCTGCGTCTTGTGCAGCTCCAGGGGCGGCAAAATGAGCTGGAAGGCCGTCAACGCTCTTTTTCCCACATCGCCCAGTTGATCGCCGAAGACGATATGGCCTTAGACGCTATCCTGGCGCATATCCTGGAGGAGGCGGTGCAACTGGTCAACGGGGATCAGGGCATCATTCTATTGTCCGAACCGGACGGCACGCTGAGCGTGCGTGCCATTTACGGCCTAACCGGTGCACGTCTGGGAGACAAAGTGTCTCCGGATGTCGGCCAAGTGGGCTTGATCCTCGCTACGCGACAACCCAGCGCGATCGCCCATTACCGCAGTTGGCCACACGCCAGCCCGTCCATCCGCGACAAAGTTTCGCCGGACGCCAGCGTGATCGGCGTGCCGCTGATCTATCAAGGGCAGATGTTGGGCATCTTGCAAGTGGTATGTGGCTATAGCACCCAGCCGGACGTCAACGAAGCGCGCGACGTGTTGGCTTTGCTCGCGCCACAAGCCGCCATCGCCATCGCCAAGGGGCGAATGCACGAAGAGCTGCACGAGGCGATGCGCCAAGAACGCCGTCAATTGCGCGCCATTCTAGAGCATATTCCCGTCGCTGTGATCGTGTGCGACGCGGACGGCGTGATCCAACGCGCCAATCGCGCCAGCGAGCAGTTGTTGCGCGCGCTGGGCATGAACTTTGAGAGCGTGCGCGGTCAGCATGTGTTGGAAATTATCGCTTTCCTATTGCCCGAGGGGTTGCCTGCGGAGATCAAGCTCGATAAGCCGTTCGAGGTTTACCTGGGTGCGATCGGCGAATACCTGATCACCATCGCGCCGATCGTGGGAGATGAGAGCGAGATCGAGGCCTATGTAGGCGTGGCCCAAGACGTCACCGCCCTACGTCGGCTGGACCGGATGCGCGCGAATTTGAACCGCATCTTGACCCACGACCTGGGCAATTTGCTGATGCTGGCGCGCACACCGTTGGAGTTGCTGGACGAGCCGGACTTGCCGCCCGAACAGCGCCAGCAGCTCAAAGATATGCTCACCGGCAGCTTGGAGCGTATGAGCGACCTCATCACCGACGTGATGCATATGGAGATCGCCGACAGCTTGGGGCAACAGAAGTTCACCCCCTACGCGCTGGAAAAGGTGGTGCGGCGCGCCGTGCAACGCTATCGCAACACCGCGCAACACGTCGGCGTCACGCTGACCTATCACAAGGAAAAAGCCCCACCGGAACGTCTATTAGGGCACGAGGTGCTCATCGCACAAGCGATCGAGAACTTGGTCTCCAACGCGCTCAAATACACCCCTAGCGGTGGGCGCGTGGATGTCACGTTGACGGTGGAAGGGGAAAACGCCGTGATCCGCGTGGCCGACACCGGCTACGGCATCCCGCAGGACAAACTGGACGCGATCTTCGAGCCGTTCGTGCGCGTCAAAACGCCCGCCACTCGCAACATCCCCGGCACGGGCTTGGGCTTGAATTTGGTCAAGCAGTTCATAGAAAGCCACAGCGGGCATGTGGAAGTGCAAAGCCAACCCGGCAAAGGCAGCACGTTTACCATCTGCTTGCCGCTCCATCCGCAAGGCGTGCCCCGCGCATCGGAAGACCGCATCCCCCGTTTGGACCTTTCCCAAAAAGTAGTCGGCCTTTCCGACACTCATCCTTCCTAAAAAACGGCCACCGCTTCGCCGTAAGCCGATTTTCTTTATCCTCACGAACAAAATTAGGTCATTTTCACAAAAAATTAGGGGTTCGTAACGCGGAACGTTACTAACTTAACCTTAACTGTAGTATAATGTTTTGGAAACCGCGCACGGTGCGCAGATGTACCCAGAACACAGGGGCAAACCGACCATGCACCAGGTATACATCAGTTACGATCCCGCCGACGAAAATTTTGCTTTGCAGCTCGCCGAAGACCTCAGCGCCTACGGAGCGCGCACGTGGATTGACGTGCGCGACGCGCGCCCGGGCCGCCATTGGGAACGCAGCATCGAGCAGGCGCTGAACGAGTCCGGCATGATGGTTGTGGTGCTTTCGCCGGAAGCGTTGGTCTCCAAACAGGTGGCGATGGAATGGCAAGCCTTCTTAGAGGCTTACCGTCCGGTGATGCCGGTGGTGGTTGTGCCGTGCGATCTGCCCGCGCCGTTGCGCGCCCGTCGTCCGATTGCCTTCACGCGCGCCTCACGCTATCGTCGCTCGTTCCACGAACTGATCACGCGCCTGATCGAGTACAATACGCGCGTGCGCCACATCGAGCCGCTGATCTGGCCGAGCGCCAACAGCTCAAGCCGACGGCCCACTGCGCGGGCGGAGACCGCTTCTGCGCGCCGGTACGTCGAGCAAGCCATTCGCGGGCTGCGCGGTCGGCACGAAGCCAGCGGCGCAGGGCAACGGTAGGCTGCGCGCTATTCAAACGCCCCCCAACACCCCAGACAAACCCTGGCAACCCCTCCGACGGAGGGGTATGCTTGTTGGGGTGGCGTGGTGAGGTAGCCGAGAAGGAAAAACCAATGAGGGACGTTCAAACGAGCCGCTATAGCTCGTGGGCAAAGGTCGCGTTACGTTTCGGGCTGGCGTTGGGCGCGCTGGTGATGTTGTGGGGTGCGGCACAGCCCGCGCGGGTGCGCGCTCAGGAAGGCGCGCCGCGCTGCGAGCAGCTTTACGCTCAGGGTGTGGAAAACTGGATGGCGCACTGCTTTTCACTGGCTCCGGCGACCGTCTGCGCCGCCTCGGACGGCGTGACCATCGAGACGCTTTCCGGCCAGCGCGCAAACGGCGCAGGGCGCACCGCGCGGCTGAGCAGCGTCGCCGCGTTGGAGCTGAGCGGAGAGGCGGGCGCATGGCCGTTGGCGCGCGTATACCTTTACGACTTCACGCGCGGGGCCGCCCCAACGTTGTTGGTGATGGGGCCAGCGACCTTGCGCTTTGACGAGGCGGAAGGCGCGTATTGGAAGGGCATGTCCTTCACGTTGG
>JALSSH010000156.1 GCA_026984385.1 Ardenticatenia bacterium
GTCGTAGACGCACGGATGCGCGCCTATATGCGCCATTCGCTGACCGAATATCTGGCGCAGTTTCGCAAGGTGCGCTGGATCGAGGTGACCGACGCGGCGGCTTTTACTCCTTCGGCCACCAGCGCCGAAGCCGTGCTCACCCGCCCCATCACACCGGAAACGTTGCTGCGCACAGTACGGCATGTGCTGGCAAGCGTGCCGTCCGAAACCTCAATCACTGAGACAGCGGAACACTCAGCCGCCGACACGGTCAGCCGTGTATTGCGGCAGCGCTTGCTAGAGCAACAAGCGCTCTCCACGTTAGCCCGATCTCTGAGCGCCGTGCTGGACCTGGACACACTACTTACCCAAGTGGTGGACGCTGCGGTGCAGCTTTGCAACGCTGAAGAAGGGTTGCTCTTGTTGCCGGACGAAGCCGGGCAAGAGCTTTACGTGCGTGCAGCAAAGGGCATGGATAGCGAAACCGCGCGCAATTTTCGCCTCAAAACACAGGATTCACTGGCCGGAAAAGTTTTCCGTACCGGCCAACCAGTGCTCACCGACGAGCGAGAACCGCAACGGATCACCACGACCTACTTGGTGCGCTCGCTGCTATATGTGCCACTTTCGATCAAAGGACAGGTGATCGGCGTGCTGGGCGTCAACAACCGCCTGTCTCAACGCACCTTTAGCCCCCATGACCGTGAGTTGCTCCAAGACCTGGCCGCACACGCTGCCGTCGCCATTGAAAACGCGCGCCTTTATGAAGAAAGCGTGTTGCGCACCCGTGAGCTGCGCACGCTGGTTCAAGCTGCCGAGGCGACCAACTCCACCCTGGCTATTGACCGTGTGCTTTCGATCATCGCCTCGCAATTGATCGGCGCGCTGAACGTGGGGCAATGTTACATCACCGAATGGCGCAACGACGGCTGCAAACTCGCCCCTTTAGCGATCCGCTATCGCGCGGTGTGGCAACCTTCGGCTTGCCCTACTCTTTCCGTGCACACCAATCCCCACTTGCAGCAAATTTTGCACAATCAACAACCGCTCGTGGTCGCGCCTGCGAGAAGCGAAACCTCGCCGGTGGCGGTGTGGTCGGCGCAAGTTGCCAGCGCGCGCAGTGTGCTCTATGTGCCTCTGTATGCACACGGCAAATTGTTGGGGGTGGCGATCTTCTACCGCTTCCACAAGCCCTATCCTGCCCCTATCGTGCCCCAAGCCGCCACCGCCGCGCTCCATCGGCGCGCGCTTCAAGTGATGGTGACTTTGGTGGGGCACGACGCCGAAAATTACCGCGAAAGTTTGTTCCGCGACGTACAAGCGATGCTCTCGGTAGCCGAGGCGGATTGGTGCGATGTGGCGCTCTGGGACGCGAACCAACGCCATTTTGAGGTCAAGCTCTCGTTAGGAGAAGTGATCTGGGCAGACGAGGATCGTCCTTGCTTTGCGCTTTCTCACGACGAGCCGTTGGACGACGCGCTTTTGCTCACACAACCACACACCGACGCCGACCACCGCGCATTGGCGCGCCTGTGCAGAGACGGCTACGGCCAAAGCCTGCTCACCATTCCGCTTGTGATCAAAGGCGAGCCGGTCGGGCTGGTTTTTCTGGTCGATACCTTGCAAGAGCGCCGTTTTTCGCCGCGTGAGGTGCGTTTGGCGCAAGCGCTCGTTTCCCAAGCGGCTAACGCGATGGACAATGCACGGCTCTACCGCGACTTGGCGCGCAGCCTGGAAGAACTCCACCGCACCCAAAGCAAATTGGTTCAGACCGCGCGTCTTTCGGCGATGGGTGAGCTGGCCGCTGCGGTAGCACACCAGATCAACAACCCGCTGACAACGATTCTGGGTGACGCGGAGATGTTGCTCGCTGATACTCCCGCCGATGACTCGGATTTTGAGGCGCTGGAAGCGATCTTCCGCGCGGGCAAACGGGCGCATGAGGTCGTGCGGCGTTTGCTGGCTATGGCGCGGCAACACCCCATACAAGACGTGCAAACGGCCATTGACGTCAACGAAACGGTCCACAGCACGTTGGCGCTGGTCAAAAACCATGTGCAACAAGGCAACGTGCAATTGACCGTGCACCTGGCAGAAAATTTGCCGCCGGTGCAAGGTGCGCAGGGCCAACTCGAAGACGTGTGGCTTAACTTGTTGCTCAACGCGCGAGACGCTGTGGCGAAACGCGAAACGCCACAAGTCGGCATCGCCACGCGCCGTTCCCAGGATGGGCAATATGTCGAAGTCGAGGTATGGGACAACGGGATAGGCATTCCCGCCGAACAGCAAACGCGCGTCTTCGAACCGTTTTACACAACCAAACCCCCGGGCGCGGGAACGGGGTTGGGTTTGCACATCTGCAAACAGATTGTTGAAAAGTTTGGTGGACACATCACTTTACAAAGCATTTATAATAAAGGTACGCGCTTTATCGTGCAGTTGCCGATATCCAACGAGCGAGTGAGTGATGAGCAAACCCTACGTTCTGACGGTTGACGACGATCCGGAAGTGTTGGGCACGTTGGGGCGCGCATTGCGCCGTGAAGGGTACGAAGTGGGGCGCGCTTCTTCCGGCGATGAAGCGTTGCGCTTGTTGGCCGAACGCACACCGGATTTGATCGTCCTGGATATTATGATGCCGGGCTTGGATGGACTGGAAGTGTGCCGACGCATCCGTGCGCATGAGCAGTACAACACCCTGCCGATCCTCTTCCTGACGGCCAAAGATAGCACAGAGGACATCGTAGCCGGTCTGGACGTTGGCGGAGATGATTACATCACCAAACCCTTTGAGTTGGCCGAGCTGACCGCACGAGTGCGTGCGCTCATCCGCCGCAATTTGCGCCATGCCGTGTTAGAAAGCCCGGTCTTGGCTGTCGGTGCGCTCCGCTTGGATTCTAACACGCACCAAGTTACCGTCGGGGGGGCTGGGCCGGTGCAGCTCACCGCCACCGAACACCGTTTATTACGCTATTTGATGGAACACGCCAATCAAGCGCTTTCTCCTCAGCATTTGCTGGAAGCCGTTTGGGACTACCCACCAGATACCGGCGATCCGGACTTGGTGCGGGCACATGTGCGCAATTTGCGCGCCAAGCTCAAAACACTGGACGAGTCCACCACCTTCATCCGCACGATTCACGGCGTGGGCTATATGGTCAGCGAGTAGGACCGCGCCGTTTTTCATAGAACTTTCACGGCATATTGGCCCCAAATGCACAGCGGCCCTTTATACTACAGACACACGGACCCGACGAAACGATGCTGTGCAAAATATGATGATGCCAACCCAGGCTGTGTTTTCCCCAACCGTATTGGTGGTTGAAAGCGACGCCCAACAACGCCAAACCCTTGTGCAGGCGCTCCAGCCTGCCCATTATGTGCTGCTGGAAGCCGCCACCGCCAGCGAAACCTTGCGCTTGGCGCGTCTACATCGCCCGCACGCGATCATCTTGCCGGACTGCGCCTTGCCGGATATGCACGGGCACGCGCTATGTGCCACGTTGCGCACATTGCCCTTTGTTGAGCGCGCCGCGATCCTTTTTGTGGGCCAACGTCCGAACGCGGAGGCCGTCGCCCGTGCGCTGGACTGTGGCGGCGATGATTATTTGCGCCGCCCCTTTGCGCCGATCGAGTTGCAAGCGCGTATGCGCGTCCTAACTCGTCGCGCGCAACCCCGACGTGCGCCCGATGCGGTCACGCTCCACTTGGACGCCAGCAACCGCAGTGTGCGCGTGGGGCAACGGTGCGCCTATCTGACCCCAACAGAATTTGCGTTGCTCAGCTATCTTTGTGGGCAACCCAGCCGTCCCCACAGCGCCGATAGTTTGCTGCGAGCAATTTGGCGCTATAACCCAACCCCCAACAATACGGCGCTCGTGCGTAACCATATCCGCAATTTGCGCCGCAAAATCGAGGAAAACCCCGCCCAACCGCGCATCATCGTTTCATTGCACGGACGCGGCTATACGATTCGCGCTCAGACTATTTGTTGGAACTAAACGCCCCAACACAAAACCGCCTCGCGCACAGCGGGGCGGTCGTTTTGGCGATTGACGCTTGCGGCGCTCAACCCAGGGGCGGCGTGCGGGTGTGCCAGTCGGTGGACTGCTGATAGGCGTGCGCCGTGCGTAACACGATCTCCTCACCCAGCGCCGGGCCGAGGATTTGCAGACCGATCGGCAAACCTTGCCCGTCAAAGCCGCAAGGGACAACCGCCCCACAGATGCCCGCCAAGCTCGCGGCCAGCGTGAAAACGTCCGAAAGGTACATTTGCAGCGGGTCGTCGGTCTTTTCGCCGATACGAAAAGCGGTGGTGGGGGTGGTCGGCGTGGCGATCACGTCTACGTCGGCAAAGGCGCGGTCAAAGTCTTGCTTGATCAGCGTGCGCACTTTTTGCGCCTTGAGGTAATAAGCGTCGTAGTACCCCGCCGAGAGTGCATACGTGCCCAGCATAATCCGCCGCTTGACTTCCGCGCCGAAGCGTTGCCCCCGAGTAGCTTTGTACGTCTCCCAAAGTGTGCGCCCGTTTTCTCGCGGGCCATAGCGCACGCCGTCAAAGCGCGCTAAGTTCGCGGAGGCCTCCGAAGGCGCAACCAGATAATAAACCGGTAGCGCATATTCGGTATGCGGCAAGCTGATCTCACGTACATCAGCGCCCAACGCCTCCAACTGGGCAATGGCGGCGCGCACGGCTTGCTCCACTTCCGGCTGCATCCCCTCGATGAAATATTCGCGCGGCACGCCGACGCGCAACCCCGCGATCTCGCCGCTGAGTGCGGCCATATAGTCCGGCACGGGCACGTCTAGGCTGGTGCTGTCGTGCGGATCGTGTCCGGCCATCACGCTTAGCAGCAACGCTGTATCTTCCACGGTGCGCCCGAACACGCCCACTTGGTCTAGCGAAGAGGCGAACGCGATCAACCCGTAGCGAGAAACGCGGCCATAAGTCGGCTTGACGGTGGAAACGCCGCAAAAAGCCGCCGGTTGGCGCACGCTGCCGCCGGTGTCTGTCCCCAGCGCGCCGAGCGCCATCCGTGCGGCGACGGCTGCCGCACTGCCGCCGCTGCTGCCGCCCGGGACCCGCTCCAAGTCCCAGGGGTTATGCGTGACAAAATAGCCGGAGTTTTCCGTAGACGACCCCATCGCAAACTCATCGGTGTTGGTCTTGCCGAGCATGACCGCGCCCGCTTCCAACAAACGTTGGACGGCGGTGGCGGTGTAGGGCGGTACAAAGCCCTCTAAAACACGCGAGCCGGCGGTGGTTACGACGCCTTCGGTGGTCAAAACGTCCTTGATCGCCAGCGGCAACCCCAGCAACGGTGCGTTATCGCCCGTCGCCAAACGGCGATCTGCTTCTTCGGCAGCGGCAAGGGCACGTTCTTCGGTCACGGTAAGGTAGGCGCGCACCTGCGGGTCAAGCGCGCGGATACGTTCGAGGTGGGCTTGTGTCAGCTCAACGGCGCTGATCTCTCCCGCGCGCAGCCGCTGACGTGCTTCGGTGAGTGTGAGGTCGGTTAGCATGGACACTTCTCTGTTGATGTGAGCGGTTCAACGGTGCGATAGGCCGTAGCCGAAGCGGAGTATACGGCCTTCCGGCCTTGTGAGCAAGCCTCCATCTCCGTCACGGCGTGAAAGAGAAGTGTTATAATGCAAAACAAAGTCCGTGCAGGTAGGAAGCAACGATGAGCGCTCACCCTTTCAGCTCTGCCGAACAACCCGAGTTCCTCGCCACGCTTTACGAGATCACCCGCGAGCTGAATTCCAGCCTAGAGCTGGATACCGTACTGGAAAACGTCATGGACCGCGTGATCGAGGTCACCGGCGCAGAACGCGGCTTCTTGATGTTGAAAAACGAACGCGGTGAGCTGGAGTTCCAAGTGGCGCGCGGCCTTGACCGCAGCGATTTAGCCTCGCCGGAATTCCAGGTGAGCACGTCTATCATCCGCCAAGTGGAACAAACCCATCAGCCGATGCTGACCGACAACGCACAACGCGACGACCGTTTGGCGGGCGGGGAAAGTATCATGCTGTTGGGGCTGCGCTCGATCCTGTGCGTGCCGATCTTGGTCAAAGAGCGTTTGATCGGCTTGGTTTACGTGGACAATCGGCTACACTCGGGCATTTTTAATCAGCACCACCGCGATCTCTTGGCGGCTTTTGCCAGCCAAGCGGGCATCGCCATCGAAAACGCACGGCTCTACCAAGTGGCGGTCGAAAAAGGGCGCATGGAAAAAGAGCTGCAAATGGCTAAGGAAATCCAGCGCAGTTGGCTGCCACACACCTTGCCACACATCCTGGGCTACGAGCTGGCGGCGGACTGGCGCTCTGCGCGGGAGGTGGCCGGGGATTTTTACGACTGCTTCGCGTTGCCGACAGGCGATTGGGGCGTGGTGATTGCGGATGTTTCGGATAAGGGCGCGCCTGCCGCGCTCTTTATGGCCGTGACGCGCTCCTTGTTGCGCAGCGCCGCGCTGGTTACCCCCACACCCCAAGCCGCTCTGCAACACACCAACTTGAGCATCCTCAAAGATACCGACACGGGGATGTTTGTCACGGTTTATTTGACAGTGCTTCACTCCGGCGGGCGCATTACGGCAGTCAACGCGGGGCACAATCGCCCGCTGCTCTATAGCGCACGTCGCCGCGCCTTTACCTTTCTGCCACGAGGCGGGCATCCGCTGGGCTGGTTTGAGGAGCTGGCTTTGCAGCCGCGCACTTACCGGCTCGAAGCGGGCGATGTGCTCGTGCTCTACACCGACGGGCTGACCGAAGCGGAAAACGAGGCCCACGAGCCTTTTGGCGCGGAGCGCTTAGCGCAAGTGGTGGCAGAGCACGCAGAAAGCCCCGCCGCCGACATTTTGACGGCCATTGTGGAGGCCGTGCAGGAGTTCATGGGCCAGACCCCGCCCTTTGACGATATGACGCTGGTGGTGGTGCGCTACACGGGTGCGTAGCGCTCAGTGGTTCGGCTCGCCCAGAATGTCGTCCAGCACCAAAGCCACCGCGCCGAGCGCGCAAGCGTTGGTCGTGATCTGTGAGGTGACCAGCTCCACCGATTGCGCCTCCGGAATGATGGTGCGCGGAGCAACTTGGCGGCGGATTTCGGGCAACATGGGCGCGAGCAACTGCCCCACCTCTCCGCCCAAAACGACCATTTGCGGGTTAAAGATGTTGATCAGGTTGGCAACGCCCACAGCGATAACCTCGATCACGCGCTCTAACACTTGTTGCGCTTCGTTGTCTCCCTGCTGAGCGTCCTCTACAAGCATGACCACGTTCGCCGCAAAGACCAACGCCTCGCGGAGCACGGCCTCCCAGCATCCGTACCGCCCACAAGTGCATCTTGGGCCGCCGAGTTCAATCACCATATGCCCAACTTCGCCCGCGTAGCCGTCCGTGCCGTGATAGAGCGCGCCGTTGACAAAAACCCCTCCGCCGATAGCGTTGCGCGCAATCTTCAGGTAGACAAAATCGCTATAGCCCTGCGCCGCGCCGAAATAATTTTCCCCCAGTGTGGCGATGCTCGCCTCGTTGCCGATGTAGACGGGCAGGTGAAAACGTTCTTCCCACCGCTGACGAAAGGGGATGCCCTCCCAACCGAGATTGGTGGCCTTTTTGAGCACACCTGCCGCCGCGTCTACCAGCCCCACAATGCCCAATCCAATGCCCAACGGTCGCATAGCGTCGTGGTCGGCGTTGTAGCGCAACGCTTCGGTGATCAGCGCTTCGGTGCGCTCGATGACGGCGTCCGGATCGGTGGTTTTTAGCGTGAAGCCTTGTTGCCAGCGGGGTTGGGCGACAAAGTCGGTCAACATCACCAGCACGGCGTCCTCGGTCATCTCCACGCCGATAGCGCAGCCGCCCTGCGGGTTCAACGCCAAAAGCGTGCCGCGTCTCCCCCCGCGAGAAGGGCCGACGCCGGTTTCGTGGATCAGATTGGCGGCGATCAGCTCGTCAGCCAAACTCGAAACCGTGCTGCGCGTCAAGCCGGTGCGCTCGGCCAGCGTCGCGCGAGACTGCGGAGCCGCCGTGCGCAACTGGTGCAGGATCAACGAGCGGTTGATGCGGCGGATAAGGTTGTGGTTAGCGGTTTGTCGCTTAGGCTTCATGCGATTGTCCAATGCGGTCGAGCGCGCGCCACTCAGCACGCCACCGCGCCTAGTGTGCCGCTCTTTCGGCGCGGCGGACTTCCAGCGGCAGTATAAGCGGCCCATGCCGATGCACTTCCGGCACACGGCCTGTGCCGAACATATCCCGCCCGTGCAACAAAATCAACCCCGCACGGTCCAGCTCGATCAAGCGGGTGAGTTCCGGCAAGGTGAGCCACACCTGCACCATATACTCGCCCGCCGCCAAATAGCGCTCAATTTCCGGCACTTCGAGCACAAAGCGGTTGACGCCTTTTTGCATATCAAAGATGAAGTTGGTGATCTTGGCGTCCAGTGTGGTAACCACCGCGCCCGTTTCGGTAATCAGCCCCAGACCAATGCCGATACGTGGGGTGTCTTGTTCGGCCAGCACGCCCAGCTCCACGCGCAAGGTGCGAGCTTCTCCGTTCGAACCGCCCACCAAGTGCACCCGACAGTCGGCAAAGCCCACGCCGTATTGTGGGTTCATTAAGGGGAAGCGGGTGTCCGGGCTTTCGGCATCTAGCGCAGAAAGGTAAGCGCGGATAACGTCTTCCACCGGCCCATGTTGGCGCACGCGCCCTCGTTCTAACCAGATTGCGGACTGGCAAAGATGTTGCACCGCCGCCATATTGTGCCCTACAAAAAGCACGGTGCGGCCTTCATGGGCTACGCGGCTCATCTTGCCGAGGCATTTTTTCTGAAACTCGGCGTCGCCAACGGCCAACACCTCGTCCACAAGCAAGATATCGGTTTCCAGATGCGCCGCCACCGAAAAGGCCAGCCGCAAATACATCCCGCTCGAATAGCGTTTGACCGGCGTATCAATGAAACGTTCCACGCCGGAAAAGGCGACGATCTCGTCAAACTTGCGGTCGATCTCGTGGCGGTGCATTCCCAGGATCGCGCCGTTGAGGTAGATATTTTCGCGTCCGGTCAGTTCCGCGTGAAAGCCGGTGCCCACCTCTAACAGCGAGCCGACCCGCCCGCGAATGCGCGCGTAGCCTTCGTCCGGATGGGTGATGCGGGTGAGGACCTTGAGCAAAGTGGACTTACCCGCGCCGTTCGGCCCGATGATGCCCATGACTTCCCCGCGTTCCACCTCGAATGACACATCGCGCAAGGCCCAGATGATGCTGGTGGTTAGTTCTGAGCGGGTTCGTTGTCTGCCGAGGAGTGATCGCGCGGCGCGTACCGGCCAGAGCGTCGCTTCTGACAACACCTCAACCAACATGCGGCTTCGGTCTTGCAGCGCTCCGATACGGTATTTTTTGCCCAGCCCCGCCACTTGAACCGCCAGATCGGGCGGCATAGGAGAACGTACAACAGCCATACTGACTCGCTTTTACACCACGTCTGCGAAGATATGTTCCATCCGACGGAAGAAATACAGCCCACTGATGAGAAGTAAAATGGTGGTCAATGCAGAAACCGCCGTCATCGGCCCGGGGGCTTGCCCTTTGTGCAACAGCGCCCAACGAAAACCTTCCACCACGCCCGCCATCGGGTTCAGCCCGTAAAGCGTGCGCCAGGGTTCGTCTAACAAGCTGGAAGGATATGCCACCGGCGTCAGGTACATCCAAGACTGGATCAGGAAGGGCACGATGTACCCCACGTCACGATAGCGCACATAGAGCGCCGAAAGCCATAGCCCGATCCCCAACGCGGCCAACATCCCCAACAAGAGAAGCGGGAACAACCATAAGAGGGAGATCGCCGTCGGGTACAAGCCGTAATATACCATCATCCCCAACAGGATCAGGAAGGCCAAGAAGAAATCCGGCAATGCTCCCACTACCCCCGCTAACGGAATGACCAGGCGCGGAAAGTATACGCGCTTGAGCAAATTAGCGTCTCGAACCAGACTGCGCGAAGCGTTGGTGAGCGCCGTGGCAAAGAATGTCCAGGGCAGCAAACCGGTATAGCTGAAGATGGGATAGGGGATGTCGTCGGAAGGGATTTTCGCCAGCCCACCGAAAAAGATGCTAAAGATCACCATGGTGAAGAGCGGTTGAATGATCGCCCAGGCCGCGCCCAGCAGCGTTTGCTTATAGCGCACCTTGATATCACGCCAAATGAGGAAGTATAGCAATTCACGGTAAGCCCACATTTCACGCAAGTTCAACGGGACCCACCCGTGTACCGGCTCGATCAGCAGCACACGTTCCGCGCTGCTGTTTTTGGTGCGCAACGTGCGCAGCGAAAAACGAGTCATCAGACTTTTACTCACTCTTGGCTTGTTTCTCCTGGGGCATACGCGGGCTGGCTTTTAAGCGCGCTTATTGTAACCTGCGCTTTTGGGGTGTCAACCGAGCGCCAAAGACAATTT
Source organism: Ardenticatenia bacterium (assembly GCA_026984385.1). Lineage (GTDB taxonomy): Bacteria > Chloroflexota > Anaerolineae > Aggregatilineales > Aggregatilineaceae > JALSSH01. The sequence goes on from JALSSH010000156.1 coordinate 10,438, forward strand.
CCACGCTATCGGAATTTATGTTACAGTATCCATATGCGACTCCTGGTCTTGGTGCAATTTCTTGTTCACCACTTTACCACGGTGTCGCATTTCTATTGAGAATGCTGAGGGCGCGGAAAGGCTCAAGATGTGGGCGGGGTAAAACCGTGTTGGCCGTAAAGCGGCACAAACACCACCGCGATCAAGTCCTCGACCGTCCAGCGATCGCCGTCTTGACGCCGAACACGCCGCAAAATCTGCTGTTTGCGGTCGCCGGTGGGCAAAACCAAACGCCCCCCTTCGGCCAACTGCTCGCGTAAAGGCGCGGGGATGGCGGGCGCTGCCGCCGTGACCAGGATCGCGTCGTAAGGCGCGAACTCTGGCAGCCCCTGCGTGCCGTCCCCTACATGGAGTTGTACATGGCGATAGCCCAATCGCGTCAACACCTCGCGGGCGCGTTCGGCCAGCTCCGGACGCCGTTCCAGCGAGTACACTTGGCGCGCCAATTCGCACAAGATCGCCGTCTGATAGCCCGACCCCGTGCCGATCTCCAACACCACATCATCAGGGCGCAACGCCAGCGCCTGCGTCATATACGCAACGATATACGGCTGCGAGATCGTCTGCCCGCCTCCGATGGGCAATGGCCCGTCTTCATAGGCGTGGTCGCGCAGATGCGGGGGCACGAATTCATGGCGCGGCACGCGGCGCATTGCTTCCAGCACACGCGGATCGCGGATGCCTCGTGCGATCAACTGCTCGCGTACCATGCGCTCGCGGAGCGCCTCGTAGTCCCATTGTGCAGCCATGTAAAAGCCCTCCTCCCCTTATGATACACGATCGAGGTTAGGGTTCGGGAAAGTGGCGCCATGTCTCAGCGATAGGGCGGACTATGTGTTACACTATTCGCCGGTAACGGAACGGATGCCAACTCCATCGCAAAGGAAGCCCTATGCGTATCCTGGTTACAGGGGCAAAAGGCCGCTTGGGTAGCCGTCTGTTGGCGCTTTTGCGCGCCGAGCACGCGGCCTTGGGTGTTGACCTGGACGAAGCGGATATCACCCAACGCGCCGACATGGAGCGCGTTTTTGCCCAAGCGCAACCGCAGCTTGTGTTCCACTGCGCCGCACTGACCGCTGTGGACTACTGCGCCGAGCATCCGGACGAGGCGCTGCGCGTCAACGCGCTGGGCACGCAAAACGTCGCGCTTGCCTGCCAACAACACGGCTCGGCGTTGCTCTACGTGAGCACGAACGAAGTTTTCGCCGGCGAGCGCTTTCGCGAACACCTGGAATACGACCAACCCGCGCCGGTCAATCCCTACGGCTATAGCAAGTGGGCAGGCGAGCAGATCGTGCGCGAACTTGTGCCGCGACATTACGTTGTGCGCACCGCGTGGCTCTTTGCGCACGGAGGACGCAATTTCGTCCAGGTGATCTTGGGGCGCGCTCGTGAGGGAAAACCGCTGCGCGTGGTCACCAATGAGGTCGGTAACCCAACCTACAATGACGATCTGGCCGCCGCGCTGATACAACTGGCGACGACCGAGCAATACGGCACGTATCATCTGACCAACACGGGCTATACTTCCCGTTACGAGTTCGCGCGGCTGATCTTGGATTTGGCGGGCTATGCCCATGTGCCGATTGAGCCGATCACGCTGGCACAATATCCACGTGCTTCGCGTCCGCCGCGCTATGCCGTGCTGCGCAATTTTGCCGCCGCCCAACTTGGGATCACGCTGCGCCCCTGGCCGCAGGCGCTGGCGGCCTTCTTACGCGCCGAAAATTGGCTTGTGGAGCACCCCGACGATGAGTGAACCATCCGTCAACTTGCCGCCGCTTCCTGACCAGCCGCTCGTTTCGGTCGTGATCCCGAATTGGAACGGAGCGCACCATTTGCCGCCCTGTTTGGACGCGCTGCGCGCTCAGACGTATCCCTATTTGGAAGTTATCGTGGCGGACAACGCCTCGACCGATGGCTCGCAAGCGCTGTTGGCCGAGCGCTATCCGGAGGTGCGCGTGATTGCGCTGCCGGAAAATCGCGGCTTCACCGGCGCTTGTAACGCGGGGATGGAGGCGGCACGTGGCGAGATCGTGGTGCTGCTGAACAACGACACCGAAGTTGACCCGAACTGGGCGGCGGCATTGGTGGACACCTTCCGACGGCATCCGGAGGTGGGCATGGTGGCCTCCAAGATGTTGCTCTTTGACCAGCGCGACCGCTTCCACACCGCCGGTGATCTCTATCGTGTGGACGGGCGCCCGCTTAATCGCGGCGTGTGGGAGCGTGACCAGGGGCAATATGACCGCGAGGAGTACGTCTTCAGCGCCTGCGGCGGCTCGGCGGCCTATCGGCGCGCCATGTTGGACGAGATCGGCTTGCTGGACAACGACTTTTTCTTCTCCTGCGAAGATGTAGATTTGGGCTGGCGCGCCCAACTGGCGGGCTACCGCTGCCTTTACACGCCCCACGCGGTGGTGTACCATCACCTGGCGGCAACCGGCGGCGGCGTCACGGCCAGCTACTACGACGGGCGCAACACGATCTGGATACTGGTCAAAGACTATCCGACGGCGCTTTGGCGCAAACACGCGCTGAAGATCGTCCGCGCGCAGCTCGGGCTGGCGTGGGAAGCGCTGCGCGCTTGGCGTGGCGCGGCGGCGCGTGCGCGTCTGCGCGGCATGTTGGCCGGGCTGTTCGGCGTGCCGAAGATGTTACGCAAGCGCCGCGCCGTGCAACGCTCCTGCCGTGTGCCGCTCAGCTACTTGGAATCCATTCTGACGCCCCTAACGGAGCGCCGTACCACACGTAAAGAGTGAGCACCGTGAGCGATCCGAACACTCGCCAACCGTTCCTTTCCATCGTGATCCCCGCTTATAACGAAGAGGCGCGCCTGCCGGAAAGTTTGCGCGCGATCACGGCTTTTGTGGCGCAAAAAGCCTATCCGGTGGAAGTTTTGATCGTGGACAACAACAGCACCGACCGCACCGCCGCGATCATTGCGGAGTTCGCCGCCGAGTTCCCCTACATTCGCGGGCTTTCCGAGCGCACACAGGGCAAAGGCGCTGCTGTGCGCGCCGGCATGTTGGCCGCGCGCGGGGCTTATCGCTTCATCTGCGACGCGGACCTTTCCATGCCGATTGAGGAGGTGGACAAGTTCCTTCCGCCGCAACTGGAGGACTTCGACATTGCCATCGCCTCGCGGGAGATCGCGGGCGCGGTGCGCTACGGCGAACCCTGGTATCGGCACCTGATGGGGCGCGTCTTCAACTTGATCGTGCGTCTTTTCGCCATCCCGGGCTTGCAAGACACGCAATGCGGCTTCAAGATGTTTCGCGCGGAGGTGGCCGAAGACCTTTTCCCGCTCCAAACGATGAACGGCTGGAGCTTTGACGTGGAAATCCTTTACGCGGCGCGCGAGCGCGGCTGGCGGATTGTGGAAGTGCCGATCCATTGGTACTACAAAGCCAACACGCGCATCAGCCCGCTGCGCGACTCTTTGGATATGTTCGTTGAAGTGTTGAAAATTCGCCGCAACGGACGCCGGGGGCTTTACGCACGCAAACCATGAAGGGCCAAGCCGATCTGCGCTACGAATATCGTTTGTGGGCACGCGGCTTTCACGCGGTGGCCGGTTTGGACGAGGCGGGACGCGGCGCGTGGGCGGGGCCGGTGGTGGCCGGTGCGGTGATTTTGCCCGTCGGGCGCTTTGACCTGGCGCGTGCGCTCGGCGGCGTGAACGATTCCAAACAGCTCACCCCCCAACAGCGCGAGGCGTTGGTCGCGCGCATTTTGCGCGTGGCGGTGGCGGCGGCGGTGGGCCAAGCCAACCACGCAGAAATTGACACGATGGGCATCGTGCCCGCAACACGTCTGGCGATGATCCGCGCCCTGAAAGCGTTGCCCACGCCGCCGGACGCGCTGCTGACCGACGCGATGAGCTTGCCGGAAGTGAGCTTGCCCGTTCGGAAGCTGGTCCGAGGCGATCAGCGGGTGCTCAGCGTGGCGGCGGCGAGCATCCTGGCGAAGGTGGCCCGCGACCGCTTCATGGAGGCCCTGGACGCGCTTTATCCCGAATACGGCTTTGGCGAGCACAAGGGCTACGGAACAGCGCTTCACCACGATCTGCTGCGCACGTTCGGCGTTTCGCCGATCCACCGACGCACGTTTGCGCCGGTGCGCGCTATTTTGGCCGAAAGGGGCGAAGCGTGAAGCTGGCCTTGGTGCACGACTGGCTCAACCAAATCGGCGGCGCGGAAGACGTGTTGGAACACTTGGTGCGCATGTACCCCGAAGCGCCGATCTACACCAGCATGTACGCGCCCGATCTGATGCCGCCCGCCTATCGTCGCTGGCCGATCCGCACGACGTGGATGGACAAACTCCCGGGCATCCACACTCATCATCAGCGCTATTTGCCGCTCTATCCGCTGGCCTGGTCGCGCGTAGACCTTTCCGCCTATGACGTGGTGTTGAGCAACAAGAGTGGCTTTTGTCACGGGGTGCAGACGGACGCGCGCACGGTGCACATTTGCTATTGCCTGACGCCCACGCGCTACATCTGGGAGCTGGAACACTACCTGGCGCGGGAGCGCTTCAGCGGGGCGGTGCGGCTGGCGGCGCGGTTGGTGGCGCGGCTCTATCGCCGTTGGGACTACGCCGCCGCCCAGCGAGTGGATCGCTTCATCGCTATCAGCAGCGAGGTTCAGCGCCGCATCCGCCGCTATTACGGGCGCGACTCGGTCATCATCTACCCACCGGTGGAGGTAGCAGAGCGCTTCACGCCCGCCGGGCGCGTGGACGATTACTATCTGGTCGTTTCGCGCCTTGTGCCCTACAAGCGCATTGACTTGGCCGTGCAAGCCTGCTCGCGGCTGGGGCTGCCCTTGCTGATCGCCGGCTCGGGAAGAGACCGCGCGCGTTTGGAGGCAATGGCCGGCCCAACGGTGCAGTTCCTCGGCTACGTGCCGGACGCAGACTTGCCCGAGCTTTTCGCACGGGCGCGCGCCTTCATCTTCCCCGGGTTGGAGGATTTCGGCATTACGCCGGTGCAGGCCCAGGCCGCCGGTCGTCCGGTGATCGCGTACAAGGGCGGCGGCGCGCTGGATACGGTCATCGAGGGGAAAACCGGCCTTTTCTTCGCCGAGCAGACCGCCGAGGCGCTGATGGCGGCTTTGCAAGCGTTCGACCCCGCCGACTACGATCCGCAGGCGATCCGCGCGCACGCCATGCAGTTTGACTCGGCACACTTTCGGCGCGCGCTCGGCGAGTACGTGGCGCGGGCGTTGGATTTGGGGAACGCCACCTCGTGAATATCCCGCACGTTCCCCGCCCGTCCGCGTGCTCAGCGCTGGGCGAGCAACCAGGCGCGCCAATCCGCGTCCAGCGCACTAAAACCCTCGCCGAGCTGAGCGCGCGTCGCTTCGTTCACCGAAGCGCCTTCCGCGATAGCGCGTAGCCAGGCGTTGCGCGCCTCGTCTCCGTGTGTTTCCGTGATGTAATGCAGCAGGGTATAGGCTTGCTCAGTGGCCTGTGTTTGGGCCAGCGTGTCGGCGGGGGGCGTGGACAAGGCATCCCAGGGCAACAGCGCGTCTCCAGCGCCAACGGGCGCATGGGCGCGGGCGGTCACCTCGCGCAAAACGCGGTGGCGTTGGCTGTATGTGCGGAAGTGCGCCGCGCCGTATTCTCCAACGCCCGCTTCCAACCACCAGGGTAACGCTTCGGCGCGTTCTGCGGCCATGTCGTAAAGCACAAAGAGCGCCAGCTCGCGCCCCATCTCCGGCTCATAAGGGGGCGTCAAACGGTCGGTCAGCGCCACTTTGACCGACTCGCCCGGCACGTTCCAGCGCGTCAGGGTGGGACGGGAAATGCGCGTCCAGTTGTGGAGCGTGATCGGGCTTTCGTAAAGTTTGATGTGGGCGACGTGTGCAGGCGTGTAGCCGAAAAGGCGCGTGATACCGATATAGACGGCGGGCAAGTAGTCCAGCATGATCTGCGCCTGCTCGCTTTCGTCTACGGCCTCGTCGGCGAAGTAGTACAACCGCATCCCTTCCAACTCGGCCACCTGCCAACGTTCCCCGCCAAAAAGCCAGCGTTCACCGTTGCG
>JALSSH010000157.1 GCA_026984385.1 Ardenticatenia bacterium
TTCGTTGCACCACCTAGCAAAACACGCCGACGTCGTCGGGCAACCTCTACCCGCGTGGGCACGCTACGGCGCGGGTGTGGCTTGGGCTTTGCGTGAACGCGGCTTGAAACTCAACGGCATGAACGCAGCCTTTTTGGGCAATGTGCCGCGCGGTGCGGGGCTGGGGTCATCGGCGGCATTGGAAATGGCTTTTGCCATTGCCTGGCAATCACTGGCCGGATGGTCGCTGGAGCATGAAGCCCTGGCACGGCTGGGAATGCAATCGGAACGCGAATATCTCGGCGTGCAGAGCGGTATCCAGGATCAGTTTACTACACTCCACGCCCGCGCTGACCATGTGCTTTTTGTAGATTGCCGCACCCTGGAACATCAATATGCATGGTGGCCTTTTAGCGCGCAATTGGTGATTTGTGACACGCAAACGCGGCGTGAGCTGGTGCATTCCGGCTTTTCGCGTCGTGCCCAAGACGCACACGCTGCGCTGCGCATTATCCGCTTGATTGAACCGGGCGTGCAGACGTTGCGTGATGTGACGTTGGAACAACTCGAACAATATCGCGCCGCGTTGGAAGAACCGCAATTCCGACGGGCGCGCCACGTAGTGAGCGAGATCGCGCGCGTGGAAGAAGGTTGGGCCGCGTTGCAAAAGGGGGATGTGGCAACGCTCGGCGCATTGATGAACGCTTCGTACCGCAGCGCCCGCGACGACTACGGCAGCAGCAGCCCTGCGCTCGACGCGATGTGGCAAGCCGCCACAGCATACCCCGCCTGTTATGGCGCGCGTTATAGCGGAGGGGGAGACGCGGGGGCTATCGTGGCGTTGGTGCAAGCCGAGGCGGTAGACGACTTTATTGTTGCAACCGCCGCCCACTATGCTCAACACACCGAGCGAGAAGGGGTGTTTTTCCCCGTTATACCGTCCGACGGGGCGGGCGTGTTGCTGTGATTCTATGCCGCGCGCCATTCGCCGTAACCAGTGAGGCCGAACGCTTGTGAAATTGAACTTGCGCAACGACGCGCACGCCTTCCAGCGCACTTGGGAACGCTTTTCGCGCTTGAAAACCACGCGGGACGAGTTGGCCCACGAGCGCACTAACGGTCAGCGCCCCTATCTCACGTTTCTAATCCCGCTCGACGACGAAGCCGTGCGCGCTCGTTGTATCACTTGGCAGCAAGCGTTGCGCCCGTACTTGCAATATACCCCTCAACCTCCGCAGCGGCTACATATTTCATTGCACTATATGGGCTATTTGCGCGAACGCGGTGGGCGTTGGGGGATACGGACCTGGCGGCGTGAGATGTTGCCCGCGCTGGCCGAACGAGTGCGCCCGGTGTTGAGCAGCTTTGCGCCCTTTGACGTGTTGATCGGCCCGCTGAACGCTTTTGCGGGCGCGCTGATCGCCGAGGTGCACGACCCGCAAGGTCAACTGCACGCGATGCGGCGCGCGCTCAAGCGGGCTTTGCCCTGGCGAGCGCGGTTGAGCTATGTACCCTATCCCTATTTGCCGCATGTGGCGCTGGGCTATTGGGGGAAAATGCCCGCCGAGCCGTTGATCCGCGCTTTGCGCCCCTATCGTGAAGCCGCGCCGATACGCTTTCGGGTGCAGCATGTGCGCTTCACAATCTACAAGCGCGAGGTGACCGCCAACCCCGCTGAAGCACTGGTTGAGGCACACGAAGACGTGTTGGCCGAATACGTTTTGCAAAAAACACCCGCAGGAGCAAAAAACCCATGAGCGAAAACGTCACTCCTACCCCCTCCCCCGCCCAAAGTGCTCTGCGCCTGTGGGGATGGCGGTTGGCGCGCATAGTTTTCAGCGTGGCATTTACTTGGCTGTTGGTGGAGATTTTGCTGCGGGCGCTTTTTGCTTATCTGCCGCAGGATTTTCAATTGATCTTGCAGCACGTCCACAAGCACCCTTTCACCGACGAAACGCTGTTGCCGCCGCCCGTCTGGCAACCGGACACGCGCTATCTGACAATCTCCCGTCCGGTGCAGAACTACGATCAGGTCATCAACGGCGAAGTGCGCTTCACGGTCAACACCGAGCCACTTTGGGGATCGCGTGCCGCTTTCCGCACCCGCCAAGAGCTGGTGGATCAACACGTGGACGGGGTCGCTTTGGGGGACTCGTTTACGTTTTGTTTCACCGAAGAAACCGATTGTTGGGTGCAACAACTGGCCGCACGGACCGGGCGCAACATCATCAACTTGGGCATCACCAGCACCGGCTCGGTAAGCCATTTGCGCGTGTTGGAGGATTTCGGGATGCCGCTCAAGCCGCCGTTGGTGCTCTGGCAATGGTACGGCAACGATGCCAACGAAGATTACGGCTTGGCAAAGCTCAACGGGGAGACGAACGTCCTCTCCACCACCGAGCTTCCCCCACCGCCCCCGCCCAGTTGGTGGGACGAAAACTCGGCGCTGTACGCGGCGTTAAAATTGATGTTCGGCCCCAAAGAGCCGCTGGCGGCCACGCTTCAGTTTCACGATCCGGTTTGTGCGCGCTCCGAAGGGGTGCATCTGTGTTTTGGGCGACCGTATTTGTGGCGCGTTTTCGATATGAGCCAACCCAACAATGCGGATGGTTGGCAGCGCTCCCAACAGGCGCTGCGACAGGCGCAAAAAATGGTGAGCGATTACGGTGGCGCGCTGGTGATCGTGCTCATCCCCACCAAAGAGCAGGTCTACCGCGAGCTGAGCGAACCGTTGCTCGGCGCGGAAAAGTTAGCCGTGTTGGACGAGGGCTATCAGATGATGTTGGACTTTTGCGCAGAGGCGGAATTGACGTGCCTTGATCCGCTGACGGAATTTCAGCGCCACGCCCAAAACCATGAGCAACTTTACTACGCGACCGATGCCCATCTCAATCCGCACGGCAACGCGGTTTTGGCGCAATGGTTGGCGGACTGGTTAGACGCCCACGCGGACGTTTTCTCGCCGTAGGAGCGGGTGCTCACGTTCCGCCCACTTGTGGAATTGCGCCTATTCCCGATCTCGCCAGCCCCCTATCAAACATTTGACGCGCCCAGTTCGCCCCTGTACACTTGCGGGCAATCCACCTCGGGGGAAAGCAAGGGGAAAGCCCATGAGCAAACCGCACGTTTTGACCATCACCCCATATTTGCCCTATCCGCCCAACAGCGGCGGGCGCAGCCGCACCTACAACTTGATCAAACACTTGCAGCGTGACTTCCAGATCACGCTGATCTGCTATGCGCGCCCCGAAGAGCGCCAGTTCGATATTTCCCCTTTGCGCGCGCTTTGCGAGGTGCACGTGGTGGAGCGCGCACCCAGCCCGAGCACGCTCAAGGCCGCGCTGCTCAGCTTGACCTCGCCCAAACCGATCACCATGCGGCTTTATCACACCCCGCAAATGCAACGCGCCATCGCCGACTTTTTGGCCCAGCACGCGGTTGACCTGATTCATGTGGAATCTTTCTACATGATGCCGAACCTGCCTTTGCGGTTGGATGTGCCCGTGCTGCTTTCCGAACCGGCTATCGAGTACATCGCCTGGGGACGCCATGCCAAAGTCGCCCAGCCTTGGTACACGCGCCCGGGCGTGGCGTTAGAAGCGCTCAAGATG
>JALSSH010000158.1 GCA_026984385.1 Ardenticatenia bacterium
ACCGTTCCGCATATTGGGCGCCCAGCTCCTCGGGCGACAACTGGCGGTGCAGGTCCAGCCCGGGCACATCAAAAGCCAGTTGTCCGTTGGCGTTGGCCGTTGCCATGAACCCGGGGCGATAGCGCAACTCCAAATCCTCCGCGCCACCGGAAAGCTCCACGTGGACACGGCGGGCTTTGCGTTCCAGCTCACGTAACAGCCGCTGCCTTCCGGCCATCACCACCGCGCCCGCCTCGGTGATTTGCGCGTCCCAATAGTCCAGCTCCGCCGAGGAAGCCAAGCCCTCGCCGATACGTTTGAGCAGCGCGTTTCGTTGGGTGAGCGCCTTTTCAAAGGTGCTCAGCGCCTGGCAATAGGCCGCGTCGGTTTGGCAAAGGATCGCGTTTAGATAGCGGCGACGGTCAACGGGCGCGCCTTCCACCAATTGCAAGTCCTGCGGCAAGAACATCACCACGTTAACCTGGCCGAGCAAGTCCATCACGCGGCGTGTCACCCCGTTGACGCGAATGGTTTTTTGCACGCGCGCGCCGTTGAGCGCATTTTCGTTGGGCGTGAGCGTGATCTCCACGCGGGTCACGGTGCGGTCGTCGCGCACCACGTCCGCGCCCACTTTGGCGTAGGGCAACACATCGCGCTCGGCGTGCCAATTGACCAGTTGGCGGTCACTGCTGGCGTGGAGCGAGCGCGCCATCGTCAGATAGTAAATCGCTTCCAACAAACTGGTTTTGCCCTGAGCGTTTGCCCCGTGCAGAAGGATCGGGCCTTGCGGCAAGGCAATTTCCAGGCGGGCGTAGTTGCGGAAATTGTGCAGCGAAAGGTGCTCGATGTACATAAGTGCTCCGTGCAGCGTGTAAGGCGGTCGGCGGCCCAAGTATAGCGCGGCCTGTGGCGCAAACGCAGCGTTGCGCCGCGCTTAGCGCCCGCGCCGCATCTGTTGCACCTTGCGCCGCATAAACGAAGCCACCCGCGCGACGGCGGCTTCCTGCCCTTCGATCACCAGCAGATCGCGGGGGACACGTGCGCGCCCGACCGCCTCCGGCTCCAGCGCCTCGATGGAGGCGTGCCAACCGTCGCCGCGCACGCTCAGGCTTTCTGTCGGCACGCCGCCGACCTGCTCCAAATAGTCCATCACGCGAAAGCGCGGCAACACCCGCAGCTCGATCTCGACCCGAACCGTTAGGGACTTGTCTCTGCTCGTCATTCGGCTTCGGGTGGCTTTTCGTTCGGCGATGGCTCGTCCGCTTCGGGCAGGGGGGCGGGCGGCAAGGTCGGGGCCTCGCTGTTGACTTCAGCTTGAGCGGCGCGTGCCTGTTTGGTCGGCAAACGATGGGGCGAGTCCGGATCGTGCGGCAAGATCACCTGTTGCATTCGCGGCACGTCGCGCGCTTGCGGCACAGGAGGCGGAGTTTCCGGCGGGGCGTGGCTTTCCCATTCCGCCACAAAGCGCGTCACCCAGGCAAGCTCTGCTTCTAACATGGCGACGCGGTGGTCAAAAAGTGCGCGCACGTGGAAGGGGGCCGCTTCGGCTTGGGCCGTTTGTTGACGCTGGCGAGCTTGAGCCAAACGCGCTTGCAGCTCCAGCCGATACGTGGCAATCGCTGTGCGAATTTGCGACGTGCGCAACACGTAAGCATTCGCCAGCCCCAGCTCAAAACTGTTGGCGTACTCGCGCGGCGTGCTGAGCAGGTCCATCACCGCCGTTTGCAACACGCCGTAACCCGCCGAAGTGATGCGATATTCACGGCGTGCCGTTTCTGGCACGGGCGGCTCGGCCACGCTGGTTATCAACCCCTGACGCTCCAGTTTTTCCAGGATGTAGTAGATGGAAAGTGTGCCGATGTGGGTCCAGGTACGCAAACCCCGTTCGGTCACCAGCTCTTGAACGCGATAGCCGTAGATCGGCCCTTCGGCCACAATACTCAAAACGGCCAGTTCGGCGTCGGTCATCATAGGCGTTCCCTCACTCTTGCAGGCCTTCAAAGATGTGCGCGGCTCAAGTTCGGGTATAGTAGTGGTAGCGTACCTGAAGAAACAGGCAAAGTCAACGTGAGCGGCGTTCTTTTGCGAGCGCCCGCGTGCGAAGAAGGGCATAGCAGAAGTGAACCGAGCAACCCATCTAAAAATCGCGCTCATCGCACTGGGGATCGCCCTGCTAACGGGAATTGGGGCATGTTCGCCTGCCGAACCACCCAAGCCGACCAAACCCGTTGCCACCCCCACGCTCCCGTCGGTGGAATGGCAGCGCCCCACCCGCCCAATTGATCAGTCCACCGTAGAAAGCGTGCACCTGAGCGGTCTGTTGCAACTGCACCAAAGCACGGTCAACGCGGTGGACTTTGCGCGGAGCGGGACGCGCATGGCAACCATCGGCGCGGATAGCTTGCTCGTGGTGTGGAATCTTGCCAGCGGCGAGCCGCTGATTATGCAGGACGGCAACGCGGGGCGTGAGCTGTTCTTTGGGCCGAAGGACTCGCTCCTGGTCACTATTACGCCCACCGGCAAAGTCGACGTGTGGACGATCAACGTCAGCCCGCCGCGCCGCCTGGAGGCCGTGACCAGCTTCCAGGGCTATGAGGGCCGCGTGACCGCTGTGGCCCACTCGCCGGACCGCACGCTGTTGGCGTTCGGCGGCGTGGACGGCAGCGTGCATGTGTGGCGTGTGCCAGAAGGCGAACCCGTCGTCAACTTTGCCGCGCACGCGGGCACGGTGCAGGCGTTGGCTTTTGCGCCGAACGGGCAGAGCCTGGTCACGGTCAGCATGGATCGCGGTGTGAGCCTGTGGCAGATGCCGGAGGGGACGCTGCTCCGCAAGTTCACCGATCCAGAGGCCGGGCCGGTGGATATTTTGCCGCTGGACGCTGCTTTTTCGCCGGACGGGGCGCTGTTGGCCGTTTCGACCGAAAACGGCGTGCGCGTGTGGGATGTGGAGAGCGGCGAAGAGCGTTACACGATCCGGGCTGTGCAAAATGCCGCCGCCAATGTGTTGACCTTTTCGCCGGACGGGGCGCTTTTGGTCGGTTGTGGCGGCCAACCGCTGATCGGCGTGTGGGGCGCGCAAACGGGCGCGCAACTGGGCTTGTTGCCCACGCAAGGGGAGCTTTGCTCCAACGTGGTCTTTTCGCCGGATAGCGCGTTGCTGGCGGTGATGCCACGCCCGGGGCGAAACGTGTATTTGTGGAACTTGCAGCATATCCACGACGACGTGCCTCCGGAAGAAAAACAGCTCGACCGCGCCGACCGCAACACGCTGGGGTTGCCGCCCGGGGTGCGCTTTTACGACGTGGTTTGGTCACCGGACGGGCGCTTTTTGGTGGTGTTGGACGAGGTCGGCCCGATCTACGTGCTCAGCGCCGCCGATTAGCCCGCAAGGTGGAAGGCGCGATTGTCGCACTTTCCACACCTGCGCTACAATCACGAACAGGTTTGCTATTCCTAACGTCAACGAGACGGCAATCCAGGCATCATAAGGACAAGAAAACCATGACCCAAGCGCCACAAACCCAAAAAGGACTGTACTTCGAGGAGTTCAGCGAAGGGCTGACGCTCGAAACGCGCGGACGCACCCTCACTGAGGCCGATATTGTCAACTT
>JALSSH010000159.1 GCA_026984385.1 Ardenticatenia bacterium
CCCGCTCGACCAGTTCCAGCACGGCGCGCGCCCACTCGTTGCGCAAATCAAGCTGCGCTTCCACCCAAAGCCCGGTGCTGTCCGGCTGCATGGCCTCGATCTGGCCGATCATCACCGGCCCGAGCGTCTCGTCCAGGCCGTGATGGTAAAGCACCGGACGGCGCGGATACCAGTCCAGGCCCAGATCGGTTTGCGGAGTAAAATACTCACCTTGCAAATCTCGCTGCGCGGGGTCACCCCACACAACCAAATAGCCGCCCACACGTCCGCGCTCGGCGTCCAACATCTTGACCGCCGAGCGAACAGGCGCGCGGATGCGGCGTGCATGTTGCGCCATCGTCCCTCCTTGTTGGCTTTGTGGACTGAGACGCTCTCATTATAAGAACATGCGTTCGGGTTGTCTTCGTGTGGGGTGTTCAATCGGGGTGCTGAATTGGAGCGGTGAGGGGAGCTTGGCTTGGGGAAGTGGGGGCGTGGCGTTGGCCCGAGTGGGCGCTTGCGGCGATCGCGCGCTGGGCGCGCCGCCTAGCCGCGCTCTGCGCGGCTGACGCGCGGCAGAGCCGCGCGTAGTGCGCCGTATGGCGCACGGGCGGCGCGCCCCCCGGCGGCGGACGTTCCCCACCCGCTCCCGTCCCCTTGCCGCGCAGTGGGGTCAAGGGGCGCGGTGCGCCCCTTGCGGGGGTGTGGGGGCAGCGCCCCCACTGCAGTTACGCCATCGGCTCCGTCCCGCCCAGACGGTCGCCGCCTTCGTCCGAGTCGCGCTCATTTTGCCATTGTTCAACGGCTTTCAGCGCCATCGGTGAGCCGATACGGCGCAAGGCTTCCGCCGCCGTCCATGCCGCTTGCCAATTGTCGCTTTCCAACGTGTGTACCAGCGCGGGCACAGCGTGCTCGCCGATCGCCCAAAGCGTTTCCGCCGCGCTCCAGCGGGCGTCCCAATCTTCGTCGTGCAACGTGGCGACCAAGCCGTCAATGGCCGGCTCGCCGATCTCGGCAAGGGTGCGGGTGGCCGCTTGGCGCACGCGCCCGTCTTCGGCGTGCAGCGCTTCGAGCAAGGTGGGCACCGCTTCCGCGCCGATCTCCCAGAGCGCTTGAGCTGCCGCCCAACGAGCGCGCCAAGTGGGGTCGTACAACATCTGCACCAGGCCGTCGAGCGCCTCCGATCCGCCGATTTGCCCCAAAGCTGCCGCCGCCGCGATGCGCACTTCCAGTTCCGCATCTTCCAACAGCTCCAACAACCCGGGCACCGCCGCCCGATCGCCGAGGCGACCGAGGGCGTTTGTGGCACGCCAGCGCACGCGCGGCTCGGGGTCTTCCAGCGCACCGATCAGCGCCTTGAGCGCATCCGGCCCGCCTACTGTGCCCAAAATATCCACCACGACCAGCCGCAGCCGCACGTTGTCATCCTCAAAGGCATCTATCAACACCGGCACGGCTTCCGCGCCCATGCCCCGCAGCGCCTGGACGATTGTCGCGCTGGAGTTGCTGTTGAATGATGGTCCCGGGCGCACCAAGCGCAGCGCTTCTAACAGCGCGGGGACGGCGGCCACCGCGTGCAAACGTCCCAAGACGGCGGCGGCTTCTTCCCGCACGTGCGAATCGTCCGCCCGCAGCGCCTTGATCAACATGCGCACCGCCCCGCGCCCGCCGACTTCGCCCAGCAGACGCACCGCGCGTAGCCGCTGCTCGCGATCGTTGCCGTCCAGTGCGCTGCGCAGCCCTTCCATCGGGTCGTCTTCGTCCACCGTGGCCCAAAAGCGCTCGTCGTCTTCCGAAGTGGCGCGTTGCACACGGCGGCGGAGACCTTCGCGCGCCAGCCTGGAAAAACGCGGAAATCGGTTCTGGTCTTTGTCCGTGCCTTTCTCTTCTTTAGCGCGTGTGCGCTGTGCTTCTTCGTGAGCTTCCCGCACCAACCGCAACAAAAGCCCCCAGGGACGCGCGCCCGCCTCGCTGAAGTCCAACGTTTGTTTTGCCAGGCGCGCAGGCACATCGCACGGCTCGCTCATTACTCCGATTACGGGCACGTTTGCGCCCAAAGCAAACATCCACTCGTACATCACCTGCGGAGACGCGCTCGCGGCGGGTGTGAACATCACCAACACCGCGAAGGCTTCCCGAATAGCGCGATCGATCGCTTCCTGCCCGCTTTCTTCGGCACGCGGAGAGTCTTCCACTTGCCACACCTCAAAACCCGCGTCTTCCAACTGGCGGGTGAGGTGGGCAACAAAGCGGCTGTCTTTTTCCAAGTGTGCGAGATAGACGTAGCCCATCAGACCAACCTTTCTCTTCCCCTCTATGCTCCCGGCGATAGGCTGCCGCACCCTGCAAAGTTGCACGGCACGATTGTAATAATCACAGTATAGCAACAGTTGACGACTCTTGCGACCGCGCTCTAGTCGCCACGACACGGCTCACGCGCCTGTTGCCGCTGAACAGGGGCCGCTTCGTCGCTTTTTCTCACGGTTTTTTATGCAATCTTCGCGAATTTTTCACCCCACGCCCGCGTGTTGTCGGCGATGTGTCGCCAACGCTTTGCGTGCGGCGGGGATGCCCAGATGGTGTAGGGCCATTTCTGCTGCCCAACGTACCGCTGCGTCCGCATCGTCCAGGCCGTGCGCCAACCCGGGCACGACCTGCGCGGCAACGTTGGCGCGAGGCTCGGTGCCGATGCGTTCCAGAGCGCGGATCACTCGTCGGCGCACGTCGGCGCGGGGGTCGTTGAGCGTCTCGAAGAGGCGGCGCAGTGCCTCCGGACGCCCGATTTTTCCCAGGGCTTCCGCCGCCACGATCCGCACATAAACATCATCGGAGTTCAGCGCGCGCAACAAACCCGGCACGGCGTTGGGGTCTAGCGGCATCGATGCTCATCCTTCCCGCGTTGTGCTCTTCTGCACTCCGATTATAGCACGGTATGTCTGTGTGCACTCCGCCCCACAATAGGCCGCTTCAAAAGACCTTTGACTTTTGCCCCCGCGTTTCGTACAATCACCTTCGTTTGGCGCACCAACCCCACAAGCGGCGCGATAACCCGCCGCTTTGAGCCTAAACTGACTCATCCAGAACATCGCTGACGCGGGGCGTCGCGGGGATGTTCTTAATTTTTCAGTCGCGAGCTATCGAATTTGGAGGCTTCCACCGCATGAAGGAATATACAACCGAATTGTTGCGCAACATCGCTCTTGTCGGTCATCAGGGCGCGGGCAAAACCAGCTTGGTTGAGGCGATGCTCTTCAACGCCGGCGCGATCAACCGCATGGGCAAGGTCGAAGAGGGGAACACGGTCACGGACTTCGACGAAGAGGAGCGCAACCGCACCCTTTCTATCTATACAGCGTTGGCGGCTGTTGAGCACAACGGGCACAAGCTCAATGTGCTGGACGCCCCGGGCTATGTGGACTTTCAGGGCGAGGCAAAGAACGCCGTCTTGGCTTCGGACGCGGCTATCGTGGTGGTGGACGCGGTTTCCGGCCCAGAAGTCGGCACCGAGTTGGCTTTTACCTACGCCGAAGAGTTCGAGCTGCCGATCCGCGTGGTCATCAACAAAATGGACCGCGAAAACGCCAATTTCCAAAAGGCG
>JALSSH010000160.1 GCA_026984385.1 Ardenticatenia bacterium
CTGCGCCGCCCGGCAGCGTAGAAAGCGAGGCAACAAGCACCGAAAAGCCGAGGATAAACGTGGCTTGGGCCAGCAGTTGCCACGAACCGGCCACGCCCAGCCCGCGCAAAATCAGATAAAAGCCGAGCGCGTCGGTGCTATACGCGCCGACGCCCAGGAGCACGGTCGGCATGAGGTGGCGCAGCTTGATCAGGTCATAGACCGAGGCGTAGAGCGTGCGCAGCGGTTCGGCAACGCGACGCAGCAGCGGCCAGGTGCTCACCAGCGCCAAGACGCGCTCCGCCAGGCCGCGAAATTGCACCAACACCATGCCCGCGCCCAACGTCACCGTCACGCCGATCAACACCGCGCGCACGTAGCGCAACGAGACGTCGCCCGCTTCCAGCGCGTCGCCCAGCGCAATCATGGCGACGGTGGTCATGGGGACAATCGCCAGCCCGTCCACCAAGCGCTCCATGAAGACTACCGGCGCCGCGCGCGCAAAGTCCACCCCACTCAGATGCTTGAGGATCAGCGCCTTGAGCACCTCGGCGAGCTTGCCCGGGCTGATGGACATCGCCAGGCCCGAAAGCCACAGGATCAGGCTGTCGCGCTCGCGGATGGCGGGGGCTGCGGGGTTGGGCGGGGGCGGCTGGGACAGTCCGCGCACCGTGCGCACCCCGATCACGCCCAGAAAATAGCGCCACTCCAAATAGCGCAACGCCCAGTTGAGCACCTTCAACGCCAAGACCGGCGCCAACAGCTCCAACGGGAAGTTGCGCAGCCGCTCGGTCAACGCGCCCGCACCTGTGACCAGCACCACCGCGATCAGCACCACGCTGATAAAAAGTAGCCCGATCAGGATTTGATGTCGGTATCGTTGCATTCGCCAGACCCTCCGCGCGGGGCATTGTAGCAGAGGGAAAGGGGCGCGGCAATGGCGGCGCGCGCGAGGTCAGCGCGTCAGCGCTGGGCGACGTGCGCGCCGCAGCGGGGCGGGCGACGTCAGCGTGAGCCGCGCGTTTAGTGCGGCTCGCGCTGGCGAGGTCGCCCCGAACTTAGCGCCCCAAACGACGCGCGCTCAAAAGCAGCCCGATCAACGTTTTGCCGTCCTCGATCTCGCCGCGCTCGGCAAGTGCCAAGGCCTCGGCGAAGGGCAGCCGCACCACCTCGATAAATTCGTCGCTGTCTTGTTGCAAACGTGCAGGCTCAAGCGCGCTGGCTAAGTAAAGATGGATGTACTCGGAGGTGTAACCCGGGGCGGTGAACTCCCCGCCCAACCGCTCCAGCTTGCCCGGGCGATAGCCGACCTCCTCTTGCAGCTCTCGCACGGCGGCGGCCTCCGGCGCTTCGCCCGCTTCCAACGTGCCCGCCGGAATTTCCAACAGGGCCTTCCCCGCCGCCGCACGAAATTGGCGCACCAAAAGCACGTCCTCGCCCAGCAGCGCCACCATCGCCACCGCGCCGGGATGCCGCACGATCTCCCGTTGCGCTCGCGCACCATTAGGAAGCTGCACCGTAAGGCGGTGCAGCTTGACCAATTTTCCGTCGTAAATCAGCTCGTCTGCGAGCGTTGGCTCGTCGTGTGTGCTCATGGACGCCCCTATTGTGACGGCGTGATGATGACCACGAAGGGCGTCCACGTGGCCGTTGGGCCGATGGCCGTCGGCATTCCGGGGACGGGCGTCGGCGCGGGCACGGGCACGATAATCTCTTGCCCCTCGTAGATCGTGTTCATCGTCACCACCGTAAAGCCGTTGATGCGCAAAAGGTCCTCAATCGGCACGTTGTAACGCCGCGCGATGCTGTAGAGCGTGTCCCCTTTTTGCACCACGTAGACCGTGCGACCCGTCGGCGCGGGCGTCACCGGCCCTGCGTACCCGCCCTGGCCGTTCGCCGGAAGGCCGGTCACCACCGGCACAGGCTGCGGCGTGGGCGTGACCGGTGTGGGGCACGGGATTTGAATGGTCGTGCCCGCCTGGATCAGGTCGATGTTGGTGATGGTCGGGTTGACACGCTGGATCGCTTCGGTTGTGACCCCGTAGCGCCGCGCAATGCTGTAGAGCGTTTCGCCCAGCCCGATCAGATGCTCGTCGCAGATGCCGCCCATGCCGTAAGGCGTGGCCGTGATCACGGTGGCGTTGGGTGGGAACTGTCCGGCGGGATACGGTTGTGCGGGTTGCTGTTGGGGTTGGTAGGGCTGCGTTGCCATCGGCATCCCGCCTTGCCCTGGAATCGGGGTGAAGGTCGCCATCGGCACACCGGTGAGCGCGGCGGCGGTTGCCGTAGCGCGGTACACAATCCACGTGGCCGTGAGCAAGCTGGAAGGCGTTTGCCCGACTTGAGCGACGGCTTGCGGCGTTGGGGTGTGGCTGGGAATTTGCGCGGCATACGGCCCGCCTACGCCATACGGCGAAGCGCTGACCAGCTCCGGCGGGCGTTCCCCAAGCGGCTGCCCTTCCGGCGCGAGCACCCCTGCCGAAGAAGGCACATAGGGCGTGTAGGTCGGCGAGGGCGGGAAAGTCATAAACGGCACGGGCGTAAAGGTGTAGGTCGGCCCGTTGTATACCGTCGGCGAAGGCGAGGGCGTGGCCGTCGGCGATGGGGTGTCGGTGGGCAACGGCGTATACGTCGGTGGCGGGGTGTAAGTTGGCAACGGGGTATAGGTCGGCAACGGCGTATACGTCGGCGGCGGGGTGTCGCTGATCATCGGCGTAAATGACGCAGCCATCACATGCGTTGGCGGAGACGGCGGCGCGATCAACTCGCCCCCTTGCCCTTCAGACGTTCCCATGCTCGGCGTGTCGGTGAAGCGTGCCAGTGTCGGGAACGGCGTCAAGGTCACCGTTTGAGGGCCGCTTGGGAAGGGCGTTAGCTCTTCCTCTGTGGGGGGGATGATTTGGGTTGCTGTGGCTTGTGGCGGCGCAACCGTCACCGGCGGCGCGGAAGTGATGTCAACGCCCGCGCGGGCGGTGGGTTCGAGGTCCTGGCCTGCGGAGCGGTAACAGCCCGTCAGTCCCAGGGCCAGAAGCGCCGCAAGCGCGATCCACAAAGCCAGCCGAGTTTCCGTCCGCATACGCTTTCTCTCCTGGGGCCTGCTACACCCTGCCTATCTGTTTGGCAGTTTACCATCAGTGGAAGTTCAGCACAAGCAGGGCGCGGAGAACGGCAGCGTGGGGAACTTCTTATACGGGGGGCGAGGATGGCGCAATGAGCGATTGGGCGTCGCCCAGCGGTTTTTCCATGAAGTGCCAGTGCCGCACACCCAGCGCCCAGCGAGTGAGCAAATTTCCTTGTGTGCGCGTGATCGCAAAGCCTGCTTTTTCGTATAGGTGAATGGCCGGGGCGTTATTTCCCGCCACCCACAACGTCAGCCGCGCGCGACCGTGTGCCCGCGCCCAGTCTTCCGCCGCCGCCAGCAACTGCCCGCCGATGCCCAATCCGCGCCAGTCCGTCACCACGCCCAACCCCCCGATGTACGCCTCATCGTCGGCGGGTGTGTGTCCGACCAGCCAGTACCAAAACGCCGCCCACAACACGCGCAGCACGCCGAGTTCTTGGAGGATGCGTTGTTCTAGGACACGGTGCTCGGC
>JALSSH010000161.1 GCA_026984385.1 Ardenticatenia bacterium
AGGAGTTCTCGTCTTCGTGTGAATGCCAAATACGCTCCAGGGCTTCGGCGCGCGCTTTGGGGTAGTAGGCGAAAAATTTACGCAGCGCCTCGTGCATCGGGGCATCTTTGCCTACGCGCAAGCGGCGCTCCGACGTGCCGACCAAAGCACGCAAACGTCCGAAAAGCGTTATACGCACGGGCACTTCGCCTCGGTCAAGCTCGGTTGCCGCACGGTAGCCCAGCTCCATTTGGTTGATTTGGACGCTCAGGTAACGGCTCCAGCCATCCATCGCGCCGGCGACCACGTCGGCGGGCAACTCGGCATCCTGCATAAAGCGCGCAAAAGTGGCTTGCACCAAGCCAACGGACGCCGTCACGTAGGCAGGGGGAACGTGGGTTCGGCGCGGACCGTGTCCTGCGTGGATTTTGCCCGCACCGAAGAGGTAGTAGGCAAACTCTGCGCTGGTATCCATGCCCAATGTGCGGGCCAGCCAAACCGTGAAAAAGCGCCGTCGTTCTTCTAAGTGCGCTTCGTCAACGCCATTTTCCCAACCGAGAATAGCCGCCGTTTCAGGGACAGAAGCCAGGTAATTGTAGGTGTTGACGACAAGCTCCGTTCCGCGTCGGAAGAGCGTTTCCACCGAGCGGGACATAGCCGCTTTTTTCGCGTCGTCCAACCCGACAAAGCGCAACATAAACGCCCATTCTTCAGCGGGATCGCGGGGGAGGCCTTGAATTTCCATCGCCCGTTGCGTTTCAGTCCCGGGCTGAGCGCGAAGAGCAACGAATGGAAGTGAAAGGGTGTTGGTGTTCATAGTATCTTTGATGAAAACAGCCGCTAGAGTTAATGGTACAATACGCAGTATAGGGAATTCGAGCGACACTGTCAATTTGGGCACGCGCGCGGATTATCCCTAGAAAGCGGTGGAGCGCCATTGCCCGTATAATCGGCGAAGGAGATCACGTAGTGTGCTGAGCTTCACGCAGCCGGAAAGCGTATGACGATCAAAGAACAAACGAAACGCGCGCAGAATATCGCTAAAGCGATCCTCGTCGGCGTGGAAATACGCGGCAGCCGTCCGCAGTTTAGCGTTGAAGACTCGCTGGACGAGCTGGCGTTGTTGGCGCAAACGGCAGGTGTGGAAGTTTTCGGGCGCGTCACGCAACACCTACACAAAATTGACCCGTCCACATTTGTCGGCACGGGTAAATTGGAGGAAATCGCCGCGCTGGTTGAAGAACTGGGCGCGGAGATGGTCATCTTTGACGACGAGCTTTCGCCACGCCATCAGCGCGAGATCGAAAAGACGCTCGGCGAAGATGTGCAGGTGCTGGACCGCTCCGCGCTGATCCTGGACATCTTCGCCCAACACGCTCACACCCGCGAGGGCGCGCTCCAAGTGGAGCTGGCGCAATACGAATATCGCTTGCCGCGCCTAACGCGCCAGTGGACGCACCTTGCACGGCAGGCGGGCGGCGGTGCGGCGCGCGGTGGCAAAGGGGGTGTGGGCTTGCGTGGCCCAGGGGAAACCCAGCTCGAAGCCGACCGCCGCGAGATCGGACGGCGCATTGCGCGGCTGAAAAAGGAACTCGAAGGCGTGCGCGCTCACCGTCAACGGCATCGCCAGCAACGCGAGCGCGCGGGCATTCCCACCGTCGCGCTGGTCGGTTACACCAACGCGGGCAAGTCTACATTGCTTAACGCGCTTTGCGACGCAGAAGTTTATGTCGCCGATCAGCTCTTCGCCACGCTGGATACAACCACGCGGCGCGTCGCTTTGCCCAGCGGGCGGGTGGTGCTGCTTTCGGATACAGTCGGCTTCATCCAAAAGCTGCCCGTCTCACTGGTCGCGGCCTTCCGCGCCACGCTAGAGGAGATCGCCGAGGCGGATTTGCTGCTCCATGTGGTGGACTCCAGCCACCCCCGCGCTTGGGAGCAAATCGAAGTAGTCGAAGACACCCTCGCCGAGCTGGAAGCTTCACGCATCCCCAAGCTGTTGGTGTTGAATAAAACCGACCTGGGCACGTGCGAAGTGCCGCCGAACTATCCGCAGCTAGGGTATCGGGATGTGGTTTGCACTTCTGCCGTCACAGGGAAAGGACTGGCGGAACTGCGCGAGGCCATAGATTGGGCGCTTTCCGACACCCTGGAAACGCTCACCGCGTTGATCCCCTACGATCAGGGGGAATGGCTCTCTAGTATCTACGAGCAGGGCGTGGTCGAAAGCGAAAACCACACCGCGCAAGGGGTCGAAGTGACCTTCCGCGTGCCTGCAAAACTGGCGGGACAGCTCCGCCAACAACTCGCCCAAATTAGTGCGCCTGTAAGGAAAAAATAAACCCGTGAAACGCTTGGCCTCTGCCGTCTTACGGCTGCTTTTGTTCCCGCTAACCGTGTTGCGCTGGCTCGGAGGGTGGACTGCGCGCCGTCTGGGAAGGCTTTTTGCGCCCATGCTGCGCAAAATTGACACTTCTCCGCGCCTGAGTAACATGATTAACTCGCTTTCTTCTTCAATGGCAACTCAGCGTGGGCTGCTGTTGATGATCGGCACGGGGATCGTGGCGCTGAGCCTGCTTGCGCATGTGCTCACGCTGGTGATTCTGGTCTCCGCTGCCGACCTAAGCCGCTACCTGTATTGGCTCTGCTTGCCGTTTGCACTGCTGCATCTCGGCGTGTTGATCGGCTTCACCGGCATTATGCTGGCCGTGCCGCTCGGCCAGGGGTACAAAAATCAGCCGGACTGATCGCCGTCGGAAGATGGCAAACCGGTTTCCCGCACGGCGTCGTCCACGCGCAACGGATCGGTGTGGGCGTAATAGGCGCGCGTGGTTTCCACCGAGCGATGCCCCAAATACTCTTGCACGACGTCGAGCGGATGTCCTGCGTTGATAAGCTGTGTGGCGCGCCAGTGGCGGAAGTCGTGCGGGGAGATGCGTCCCAGCCCTAGCGCGCGCGCGGCCCGTTGCACCACCCGCCAGGCGACTACGCGGCTCATGCGCTGCCCCTCATAGCGCGGATCGTGGCTGACAAAGAGCGGCACGTCGCCACGCGCCGTCGCGCGCAAATTTGCTCCGCGCGCCTCGATATAAGCGCGGATGGCGGGCAGCGCGTCGTAAAAGCGCAAATAGTACGTGTGGCCGCCTTTGCCCAACACTTCCACGCGCAAGACCTCGTCACGCTGCAACGCCCGCACGGGAAAATCTGACACGTTGAGGCTCAACAGCTCGCTGACCCGTCCCCCCGTTTCTGCTAAGCTATGTAGCAGTGCACGGTTGCGCAAACGGGTAAGCTCCCAGCGTTCCAGACGCTCGGCGGGCGCGTTGGGCTTGCGTAGATGCGGAGGCGGTTGCAAATTGTCGTAGTAGTAGATGACCTCCTCGATATGCTCCGGCGGGCGGGGAGGCTTTTTATCCCGTGTGCGTGCGCGCAATTCATCCCGCACAATGCGCCGCGCTTTGGCGAATTGAAACGCAGCAGGCAACCATCCGTGATCGTCCAAGAACTGAAACCAGCTCAGTATGCCGGATAGCCGCAACTCAACCGTCGCAGGACGATACGGACGACGGTCTCCGTGCCTGCCTG